>NZ_JBEOOG010000054.1:0-26058 GCF_040308965.1 Pseudoalteromonas sp. MER144-MNA-CIBAN-0113 | reverse complement strand
GTCGCGCTCTACCAACTGAGCTAGTGCCGCATTCAAAATAGTCAGTAATTTGTCCGTTGGTGCGCGACAGGTCGCGTTCAACATTCTGGCAACTGAGCTAGTGCCGCATTCAAAATAGTCAGTAATTCGTCCGTTGGTGCGCGACAGGGCGCGTTCAACATTCTGGCAACTGAGCTAGTGCCGCATTCAAAAGTCAAAGCTCAAACACACTAACCCCGCGGGGGTTATCGTCTTGAGCGGGGCAGGATTCTACAATAATTAGGGTGCTTTGCAAGTATTTTTTATAAATTAAAAAACTTTTCTCGGTAAACCTTTAATTCCATAATCGAATCTTTAATGTCGTCTAACGCTAAATGTGACCCTTTTTTATTCACTTGAGCCAATACATCTGGTTTCCAACGACGAGCAAGTTCTTTAATGGTACTTACATCTAAATTACGGTAATGAAAAAAGTCTTCAAGCTCACGCATATACTTATTCATAAAACGACGGTCTTGGCCAATCGAGTTACCACACATAGGTGAAGCACCCGCTGGCACCCATTGCTTTAAAAACGCGAGGGTTTGTTCCACGGCATAAGCTTCATCAAACGTGCTTGCCTTACAGCGAGCCGTTAATCCAGATTTGCCATGCTGAGTTGTACACCACTCATCCATGCCATCAAGTAGTTCATCACTTTGATGAATGGCAATGGTTGGGCCTTCGGCTAATATATTCAGATCAGCGTCAGTGACAACAGTTGCAATTTCAAGTATTTTGTCAGTCTCTGGTTCAAGTCCGGTCATTTCCAGATCGAGCCAAATTAAATTTGATTTATTAATAGTCATAATTACCTTAAACGGTGCTTTTCTTTAGATCCAACGCATTTCGATATATCATATTAGCATCAACCGTCGAGCTAAAGCTTTTTTTGGCAAACTCGGCATTTAACTCAGGTTATAGGCCTCAAGTGGCAAAACAGAAAAAATTAAGTAAAGGCCAATCCCGTAGGATCAAGGCTAATCATCAAAAGCGCTTATCGAATGCCGATACAAAACCGGCAAAAGTCGGCGCGCAAGAATGGCAAACAGATAATTTAGGTCAAGTGGAAAATGCGATTGTTATTAGCCGCTTTGGACAACATGCCGATGTAGAAACACAAAACGGTGATGTATTACGTTGTAATATTCGTCGTACCGTATCGAACTTAGTTTGCGGCGATGAAGTATTGTTTCGCCGTGCAAAAGTAAGTGAAGGTGATTTAGCGGGTGTTATTGAAGCAACTCAAGAGCGCCGTTCACAACTCACGCGCCCCGATTTTTATGATGGGGTTAAAGTGATTGCCGCTAACATTGATCAAATTTTAATGGTTTCAGCGGTACTGCCAGAGTTTACCCCGAGCATTATTGACCGCTATTTAATTGCCTGTGAAGACATGGGTATCGAACCCATTTTAGTACTGAATAAAATTGATTTAGTTGATGAAGCTGGTTTAAACGAAATACAACAAATCCTCGACATTTACCGTAAGCTTAATTATCAGGTGCTGCTAGTTAGTAATATAACTGGCGAAGGCATTAATGAGTTAAAAGAAGTACTTGCGGGCAAAAATAATATTTTTGTTGGTCAAAGTGGCGTGGGTAAATCTACCTTAGTTAACACTGTACTGCCGGATGCTGAAATTTTGACTAAAGAAGTATCTGAAAACAGCGGGCTTGGCCAGCACACCACCACGGTATCGCGTCTTCATCATTTACCGAGTGGGGGTAATTTAATTGACTCACCGGGAATTCGTGAATTTGGCCTATGGCATTTAGATGTTGAACGCGTCACTTGGTGCTTTAAAGAATTTAGAGAATTTATAGGCGGATGCCGGTTTAGAGATTGTAAACATTTAAACGATCCGGGCTGTATAATTAAACAAGCGGTAGCCGATGGCGATATTTCAAAATTACGCTTTGAAAGCTACCACCGTATTTTAGAAACCATGGCCGATGGCCGTGCAGGCGCTCGTGCGCCCCGCGTATAATAAGGGAATAACCTGTGAGTTTAGATAAATTTAAAATCGCCATGCAGTATGCCATGCCAAAACACTTTATTTCTCGTGTGGTAGGTAAACTTGCTGCAGCAAAAGCCGGTGCGTTAACAACCACATTAATTAAATTATTTATTAAACAATATAAAATAGATATGAGCGAAGCTAAATATTCAGATCCGGCTCATTACAAAAGCTTTAATGAATTTTTTACCCGTCCGTTAAAAGACGGTGTGCGTCCTATGGTTGAAGATGAAGAAATTATTATTCATCCAGTAGACGGCGCAATTAGCCAACTAGGCGACATTGTTGATGGTCAAATTATTCAAGCTAAAGGCCACGATTACAGCTTACAAGCATTGTTAGGTGGATCACAAGACGACACAACCCCGTTTTTAGGCGGTAAATTTGCAACTATTTACTTGGCACCAAAAGATTACCACCGTATTCATATGCCAATTGATGGCACGCTAAGCAAAATGATTTATGTACCGGGCGATTTATTTTCAGTAAACCCACTTACCGCTCAAAACGTACCAAATTTATTTGCCCGTAACGAGCGTGTAGTGGCTATTTTTGAAACTGAAATTGGCCCGCTAGCTATGGTTTTAGTAGGCGCAACCATTGTTGCCAGCATAGAAACTATTTGGGCTGGCACAGTGACTCCACCAGCTGGCAGTGATGTGTTTAGCTGGAACTACCCAACTAAAGGCGAAAACGCGATCACCCTTAAGAAAGGGGAAGAAATGGGTCGCTTTAAATTAGGCTCAACGGTTGTGCTCGCATGGGGTGCGAACAAAGCAGAAATATTAGACGATCAACTCCCAGAGGTAGTTACTCGTTTAGGCACTGCCTTTGCAAAAATTGATGATTAATAGGTAGTGTCAGTTCGAGCTTAAAAAAACACCGCATTTATTTTCAATAACCGCGGTGTTCTTTTCTTGTAGACGGAGAGCTTACTCACGTTAAAAGCCAAGCTTTTCATTACTCATACTTGCCACACTCTTTACACGCTAAATCCTTAGTCATCTTAAAATGCTGTTGCTTTAAGCTTAATGCGTCAAACGTTATAAACACATTCCCCTTAAAATGACCTAACAACATATTGAGGGTTAATTGTGCCTGCATTGACCCAACAATCCCAAGTAAAGGGCTAATTACCCCGGCATTACTACAATTTATAACCGGTGCATCGCTACTTTGAGGGAAAACACAGCCGTAACATGGACTGTCACTTTGTCTAAAATCAAAACCCATTAATTGCCCTTGAGTTGCCAGCGCAGCCCCTGTAATTAAGCGAGTGTTATTAGCAATGCAATAGAGATTAACCGAATAACGGGTACTAAAGTTATCAGAGCAATCAAGCACTATGTCGGCGTTTTTTAAGAGTAACGCACTGTTGGTATCATCCAGCTTTTGAGTGTGGGTTATTATATTTATTTGATTGTTAAGGCTCGCAAGCACTTTTCCAGCCGCGCGAACTTTGTTTTGCCCCAAATGATTTACTTTATAGAGCACTTGGCGCTGCAAGTTAGACAGTTCAACTACATCGTCATCAATTAAAATAAGCGACCCAATGCCAGCTGCCGCTAAATACAGCAGCGCAGGACTACCTAAGCCACCTGCACCAACTACGGCAACCGTTGAGCGTTTCAGCGTTAACTGCCCTTCAAGCCCCACTTCATCAAGTAATATGTGGCGGCTATAACGCAAGATTTCTTTGTCATTTAACGTTTGCAACGTATCAGTCATGTTTCGTATTAATCGCGGTTTGCAGTGATCTAATTGCTGAAACATGATCAGGCGCTTCACTAATGGCACGTACCACAGCTACGCTACCAACCCCCGTATTTGCTACTTCAGTTGCGCGGCTTAAATCAATACCGCCAATAGCGACTGTAGGATAACTTTGCATAAGCGGTACAAATTTATTGAGCTTTTCAAGCCCTTGTATTTGTCCTGTCATATCTTTGGTCGTCGTTGGGTAAATAGCACCAAACGCCATGTAGCTTGGGCGATAATTATGCGCGCGTAGCATTTCATAAAACCCATGGGTAGAGAGACCAAGTCGCAGGCCTGCTTCTTTTATAGCAACTAAGTTTGCACTCTCTAAGTCTTCTTGCCCTAAATGCACCCCATAGGCGCCATGTTTGATGGCAAGTTGCCAGTAATCATTTATAAATACCTGCGCATTATACTGCTCACCCAAGGTGACCGCTTTGGCAATCAGTTCATCTAGCTCACTCTGCGTTTTATTTTTAACGCGAAGCTGAGCTGTTTTAATTCCTTGCTGTAAGCACTTTTCTAGCCATTCAATGCTATCAACCACGCCATAGAGGCCAAGCTTTTTACTTTCACAGGCTGCAAAATCAGCAGCTATATTAAAATCAAGCGGCACATCAAAATCCAACTCATCACCTAACCAGCTACCCGGCTCAATCACCTGAGGGTAATGCGCTAAATCTGTAGGAAACTGCGTTTGTGCGACCGGCCCTATGCCCTCGCCATAGCGAACTGATTGCTTTAAACCTTGGTTTATATAGGCTTTAGCTAAAATAAACGCATCTTTTAACGGGTAGTCTTTTGCAAGACACGCAGCAATTACCGACGCCATACTGCACCCTGTACCATGGCTATGAGGAACTTGAATTTTTTCATTACCTAGCCAATAGTCTTCAGCGTTTTGTGTGCAGTAATCAATGCAATACCCACTTGGGTAATCCCAATGTCCGCCTTTAATCACCACCGCTTTTGCGCCCCACGCCATCAGCTTACTCGCCGCTTCTTTAATCGCTGCAGGGCCAATTAAATACACACCCGTTAATAACTGGGTTTCGTGGGTATTTGGGGTAATTACATCCACCAGCGGTAG
This sequence comes from Pseudoalteromonas sp. MER144-MNA-CIBAN-0113, assembly GCF_040308965.1. Classification (NCBI taxonomy): domain Bacteria; kingdom Pseudomonadati; phylum Pseudomonadota; class Gammaproteobacteria; order Alteromonadales; family Pseudoalteromonadaceae; genus Pseudoalteromonas; species Pseudoalteromonas sp. MER144-MNA-CIBAN-0113. Next base: position 21,172 of record NZ_JBEOOG010000054.1, on the reverse strand, counting down.
TAAACATTCTTTTATCGCACTTACGGTGTCTTCTTCTGTTAGTAAGTCACCGCTTGAGGCAATAGCCACAGGGTCATACACAATAACCGGCGGGGTTGGCCATTTGGCTTTGTAATGGCTTATGTGCTCACTAATTAACTGAATTTGCTGCACATTGGCAAGCATACCAATTTTTATCACTTTGGCTTTCATGTCTTTTTCAAGTGCAAGCAACTGGGACTCAATAATATCGGTAGACACTGCATTAATGGCCTCTACACCTAAGCTATTTTGAGCGGTAAGCGCGGTGATTGCTGTACAAGCATGCACACCAAAACTTTGCATTGCCTTAATATCGGCTTGAATACCCGCGCCGCCGCCAGAATCAGAGCCAGCAATTGTCCACACTACGTTTGTCATATTTTTATTTCCTTACTGCTGATGCCAAAATGGCATACCCATTGTTGGGGTTGAGGGGGTTGCAACGTCTTTTTCGGGCATTGCTTTGGCATTGTATGCAAAACGCCCTGCCTCTACCGCAGCTTTAAATGCACGGCTCATAGTCACTGGGCAACCCGCCCCTGCAATGGCTGAATTTAATAATACCGCATCATACCCTAATTCAAGTGCTTGGCAGGCATGCGATGGTAAACCTAACCCGGCATCAACAATTAATGTTGTATTAGGCAGGCGTTCTCTAATGGTTTTTAAATTATAACTATTTAACAATCCTTTACCGGTGCCAATAGGCGCGCCCCACGGCATTAGCACCTCACAGCCTAATCCATTCAAGCGCTGACACAGCACTAAATCATCAGTGCAATAAGGTAGTACTTTAAACCCATCATCAATCAATATTTTTGTGGCTTCAAGTAATGCAAATGGATCGGGCTGTAAATTATAGTCATCGCCTATTAATTCAAGTTTTATCCAATCGGTAGCAAATACTTCTCGGCACATTTTAGCTAGGTTAATAGCCTCTTTGACGCTGTGGCATCCGGCAGTATTAGGCAGTATTTTTAAACCGGTGTTTTTGATTAATTGCCAAAAATCATTCCCTGCCGCCGCGTTTTGTTGTCGCCTAAGTGATACGGTGACTATCTCAGCACCTGAGGCTTTAATTGATTGCGTCATTATATCTGGTGACGGATATAACGCAGACCCAATTAACAAGCGACTATTGATTGGCTCACCATAAATTGTTAAACAGTCTTTGCTTTGCATAGCACTATCCACCTTGGATAGGTGACAATAACTCAATACTGTCACCTTCATTTATAACAACATGGCTATGGCGACTCTGAGGAATAAACTCTCCATTTACAGCCACGGCATAAGGCGCCATTGCGCCCACGTTTTTTACTATTTCTAGCAGCGCATGGCTAGTCACATTTAAAAGCTCACCATTAATTGTAATGTTCATTTAATACTCACTCTATTTGCGATAATGCTTGTGCCACAAGCGCGGGTGCCAACATATAGCCGTGGCGATACAAGCCATTGATACTGATAACCTTGCTCGTTTTTTTTACCTGTGGGCGATTATCGCTAAACGCTGGGCGTAAGCCTGTTTGAATATTTAATAATCGCGCTTCGGCAAAGCCACTGTGAACAGTGTAGGCCGCCGATAATAGTTCAAGGGTTGAGCGCACAGTTGCAGGACCTGTATCTTGCGATTCGATCTCCGTTGCCCCTATGACATATTCATGATTAGGTTTAGGTGCAATATAAATAGGGTAACGCGGATGCATTAACCGCACAGGCCGCGTTAAGTTAACCTCAGGGGCATATAACCTTGCCACTTCCCCGCGCACGCCTCGAAGTGGCTGATCTTGTTTGGCTCCAAGCCCTCTGCAATCAATAATGTAATCAAACTCTCGATTATTCACTTTATTATCAAAGATGCTGGCGCGTTGATTAAACACAAACTTTACTTTGCGCTTATTTAGCAACCTAAAGCTGGCTTTATAAAAGGCTTGGTTATCTATTTGCGCCTCACCGGGTAAAAATAGCCCTTGATTAAAACGCCCTGTAAGCTCAGGTTCTAAATCCTCTATTTGCTGCGTATTAACCGCTTTGGCACTAAAATTTAGTAACGGCTTTATTCGCTGTGCAAAACTTTGTAAGTCACCTTTATCCTGCGGGTGAGCAACCACTAAGGTGCCCTGCTGTTGAAAGAACACCTCACTGTTTAACTCATCTAAAATAGCAGGCCAGCGAGCAATAGAATCTACTCCCAATAGCGCTAAATCATGTTCACACATAACCGATTCAGCTAGCGGTGCCAGCATAGCCGCCGCCACTTTACCCGCACTATTTTGGGTATGCTCATCATCAGCTTCAAATACAGTAATACGGTGTTGCTTACTTAATTCAAGCGCCGCCAACCGCCCTGCTAAACCAAAGCCCACCACAGCAATGTCATAAAACATAAACACTCCTACATTTAGCTGCGAGCTGCGGGTCTCTGGCTTCGAGCAACAAGATGTTAAGATAAACATTTCGCTACTCGATGCTCGCAACTCGCAACCTATTTTATATTGCTTTATGGTAAATCTCTGAGCCTGTTTGCTTAAACTCTTCAGATTTAGCTTTCATCTCGGCCTCTACATCAACCATTTTGATTTCAATGGCATCACCCACGTTATTAGGATCAATACCGCGCGCTTCTAGATCTTTGGCGTAGTCGCGTACTTCTTGGGTTATTTTCATCGAACAAAATTTAGGGCCACACATGGAGCAAAAGTGGGCTACTTTTCCTGATTCTTGCGGCAGTGTTTCATCATGATATTCACGAGCGCGAACAGGGTCTAAACCAATGTTGAATTGGTCGTGCCATCTAAATTCAAAGCGTGCTTTTGATAAAGCATTGTCTCGCTCTTGTGCACCGGGGTGACCTTTGGCTAAATCGGCGGCATGAGCGGCAATTTTATAGGTGATAAGGCCTTCTTTAACGTCTTCTTTATTTGGCAAACCTAAATGTTCTTTCGGTGTTACATAACACAGCATGGCACAGCCATACCAAGCTATTTGCGCAGCCCCAATCCCTGAGGTTATATGGTCGTATCCCGGTGCAATATCTGTGGTGAGTGGGCCTAAGGTATAAAAGGGCGCTTCGTCACAATGTTTAAGTTGCTCTTCCATATTGGCTTTGATCATATGCATAGGCACATGCCCAGGGCCTTCTATGAACACTTGTACATCATGCTTCCAAGCTATTTTAGTCAGTTCGCCTAAGGTACGAAGCTCACTAAATTGCGCTTCATCGTTAGCATCAGCAATAGAGCCTGGGCGAAGGCCATCGCCTAGTGAGAAACACACATCGTATTGTTTTAAAATTTCACAAATATCTTCAAAGTGCGTGTATAAAAAGTTCTCTTTATGGTGCGCTAAACACCATTTGGCCATAATAGAGCCACCGCGCGATACAATGCCTGTTACGCGTTTTGCTGTCATAGGCACATAGCGCAGCAGTACACCAGCATGAATAGTAAAGTAGTCAACTCCCTGTTCTGCTTGTTCAATCAGGGTATCGCGAAATATTTCCCAGGTGAGGTCTTCTGCTACGCCATTTACTTTTTCAAGGGCCTGATAAATGGGTACAGTACCAATAGGGACTGGCGAATTACGCACTAGCCATTCGCGGGTTTCGTGAATGTAACGCCCAGTTGATAAATCCATTACGGTGTCGGCACCCCAACGGCTTGACCACACCATTTTTTCAACTTCTTCTTCGATAGATGAGCCCACTGATGAATTACCAATATTGGCGTTAACTTTAACTAAAAAGTTGCGACCAACAATCATAGGTTCGGTTTCTGGATGATTAATATTGTTAGGTAAAATAGCGCGACCACGCGCTATTTCAGCACGCACAAATTCAGGAGTAATAAACTCAGGAATACTCGCCCCAAACGATTCCCCTTTATGTTGTGCCGCGAGAAGCTCTTCGCGTATTTGTGCACGCCCCATGTTTTCACGTATCGCTACATATTCCATTTCTGGGGTAACTATCCCTTGGCGGGCATAATGCATTTGGGTGACATTTTGACCCGCTTTTGCACGGCGAATTTTTGGTAAATGCTCAAAGCGAATATGATCAAGCCCATCGTCAGCCATACGCTGCTGCGCAAACTGTGAGGTAACTGACTCAAGTACTTCAGTGTCACCGCGGCTTTCAATCCACTGCTCACGGTATTTATCAAGCCCTTTACGTACATCTAATTCAAAATTAGGATCGGTATACGGGCCAGATGTATCGTAAACACGCAGCGGCTCATTCGACTCATACACGGGGTTTTCATCTGTGCCACCTATGAATGTATCGCTTAATGTTATTTCGCGCATACCCACACGCACGCCTTGCAGGCTTCCTTCAACATACACTTTATGAGAGCTTGGAAATGGTTGACCCGTTAGGTTATAAATATAGTCAGATGCAGCAGCACGAGTTTCTCGGCGCGACGATTTGTTTGTAGTGTTTGACATGACTTACCTCATTGCTTAAGGGTTGTCTTGCCAGATATTCCGATGGAATAGAGAAAGATCGTAAAGTAGCTTTATGCCACTTTGCAGCCTAAATTGACGGGTTTGATGTTGTTGTACGCATAAAAAAAGACGCACAAGCGTCCCGTTTAGGCAGCTTGTTCCCTACGCAGGTATTAACCTGATCAGGTTCACGGATCCCGCTTTCGCGATCTCAGCCTAAATAAAACTTAGGCACTCCGACAAGTAGTTAAATTGTTCGTTGATTTGATAATGTTTTAATCAAATCTGCTATGAGTGTACGCCAGTTGAAAATTCCCTGCAAGGGGCTGTTTTTCAAAATGTGTAAAATTTACTTAGGGATAAACACAAATTTTTGCTCGCCCTGCATCACCAATTTTTGGTCTTGCAGGTTAAGCTCGGCACCTTGCTTAAGCGCTTGTAAAAACTGCTGTTCAAACTCATCCAGTTCAGGGCCGCATGATTTGCGTGTCATACCTAATTTACTTACGCTCAAGCTGCTATCTTCAAGCGAACCTTCACCAAAAAACTTATTGCATCCGGCAAAGCCATTTATTTGTAGCGCTTCTATAAAGCTCATTGATGCTTTAAAAGATGCGGGAATGGCCAAACCATCAACCTTTGATAATTGCCATTGTGTATATTTTAGCTGCTCAGTGGTAACTGTCCCTGTTGATGCGCAACCAACACATAAACCGATTACAAGCATCGGTATTGCTGCTAATTTCATGTTACTACTAACTTATTGTCTAATTAGTGTAATAGTATCAATATTTGTCAGGTTTATCCGTTAAAAATGCATGTTTTAAATGTAAATTTTTGTTCTAAGCTAGTTTAAAAGCAGTGCTATTTGGAATTATGCAATTGCTTGGAATAAGTTATCTATCTGTGGTGGTAAAAATGGACGACCTTTCTCGTTAACCGACGTACCTATTACTAAGGCATTGAGCATCACTTTTTCGTCTAATTTGCGAACTACCGTTTGTTTAAACGCAAATTTAAGGCGACTAATGCGTACAGGCTCTACTGCTACATAAAATTCATCCGCTGGCTTTAAAGACTGCTTGTAATCCATTTCACTGCGAAGTACCACTAAGTTAATTTTATCTTTAGCAAGTTGTGCAAAATCAACACCCTGTGCGTATAAAAACTCATGACGAGCGTGCTCAAGATAATTAAAATAAACACTATTATTTACAATACCTTGTAGGTCACACTCGTAGTCACGCACTTTAAAGTCTACTTTAAAGGTCATATTAGTAATCCAAATTATTTAACGTATAATTGCCGCGTTTATAGCACAAGTGTTGAAATAATTGCTACCATACAAGTCCCTAAAATGGAGTTAAGTAACCTAATGAATTTACGTTTGTCTTTAATTACAGCCACGTTATTACCACTATTCGGTGCCCCAATCTACGCCAATGCAGATGACACCGACCTAGAGAAAATCATTGTTACTGGTGACTTTCAAAAAGAAAGCATTCAAACGTTAAGTGCCAGCGCAAGTTTATTTTCTGAAGATGAAGTAAATCTCAGAGGGGCTACTTATTTAGATGAAATGCTAGCAAGCGCTGCAAATGTGAATTTTGCTTCAGGCGCCTCGCGCGGACGTTATATTCAAATTAGAGGGGTGGGACTTCGTTCACAATTCGTCGACCCAATTAACCCATCTGTCGGTTTAGTGATTGACGGTATAAATTATTCTGGCCTTGGTGGCAGCTCATTATTATTTGATATTGACCAAGTAGAAATTTACCGTGGTCCACAAGGTACACGTTTTGGCGCCGATGGCATGGCGGGTATGATTCAAATGCAATCAGCTAATGCAACCAGCGATCCTAGTTTAAAATTACATTTAGGTGCTGGCACTTATAACAGCCATGAAGCAGGCGTTGCTGCTAGCACAGGTTTAACCGATGATACCAGTGCACGCGTTAGCTACTTTCGCAGAAAATCTGACGGTTACGTAAACAACCTCTATTTAAATGATGAAACACAAAACCAAGATGAACAAGTTGCCCGCTTTAAATTAAATAGCCAACTCACAGCTCATTTAAATTCAGAGCTAAACCTGCACTATATCGATGTCAATAACGGTTATGATGCATTTACCCTTGATAATTCTCGCAACAGTCTTGCTGATCAACCGGGCGAAGATAACCAACAAAGCTATGCTGTTGGCCTTAATAATACTTACACCGGTTTTGACGCCTTTGATGTCAGCTTAAACCTTTCAGCCATTGATACTGAGCTTTTTTATAGTTTTGATGAAGACTGGGTATGTAACGATACAAGTAAGCCGCAATTATGTGCTTCCGGTCTGCACCCAGATGGTTATAGCTCAACAGATATTTATAGCCGCGATCGTGATGATCAAGCGCTCGATCTGCAGTTTAATGGCAAAACAGGTAATTGGGTGGCGGGTATTTACTATCAAAACCGCGATGTTGACCTTGAGCGTCAATATACATGGTTAGCCAATCCATTTGCCTCAACCTATGAAACCAATAACATGGCAGCTTATGGCCAATTAGCCACAGCAATAGGCCCAAAAACTACGCTTATTACCGGTTTACGTGTTGAGCAATATCAAGGTGATTACACCGATAGTAACGGTTTTATTGAAGAAACTGACGATATTATGCTCGGTGGTAAAATTGCACTTGAATACCAAGTTATTGACCGTACCATGATTTATACCAGTATCACGCGCGGTTACAAAGCTGGTGGTATTAATTCAGAAGCGCTAGCAAAAGCAAAAGATGAAGGTTTAAGCTTAGATGCTGATTTTTTCAAACAGCATACCAGCTTTGATCCAGAGTACTTGTGGAGTGGTGAGTTTGGCGTTAAAGGTTCATCGCTAGATGACAAGTTTACCCTGCGCTTAGCGGCGTTTTATATGCACCGTGACAATATTCAATTAAAGTCGTGGCAAGTATCAGACCAACAATTTACCGGTTATGTCGCCAATGCCAGCTCTGGCAGTAACTATGGCCTTGAAATTGAAGGCAGCTATCAACTAACACCAAACTTATTTATTACCGGAAGTGCCGGATACTTAGACACTAAAATTAATGACTTTGTTACTAAATCTGGTTTAAATCAAGACGGTCGTGAGCAAGCACAAGCGCCTAAATATCAATATGCATTTAGTGCACGCTACAATGTTACTGATGAGTTATATGCTATGTTAGGTGTTGAAGGTAAAGATGATTATTACTTCTCCGATAGCCATAATGCACAAGCTCCAAACACAAACTTAGTGAATGTAAGCCTTGGTTACGAAGCCGATATGTGGGCTGTACGCGCATGGGCACGTAATGTGTTTGATGAAACCGTTCCAACTCGCGGTTTTGAATTTGGCAACAACCCGTTAGATGGTTACGCAACCCAAACTTACACACAATTAGGCGAGCCTCGCGTAGCCGGTGTTACGTTTACGCTTAATTTGTAATACTGCGACCAGTTGTCAGTTCGAGAATAAAAAACACCGCGTTTAATGCAAACGCGGTGTTTTTTTATCTGATAGCTGACCGCTTTAAGCTATTAGCTGCTTTAAGCTCTTGCCACATCAAACGCAATCACCTCTTTTATTTTTTGCTTATTGGTTGCTAGCATCACTAATCTATCAATTCCCAATGCAACCCCCGCACATTGCTCTAAACCATGCTCTAATGCGGCAATTAAACGCGTATCCATAGGTACTTGTTTTAAGCCACTAGCAGCGCGGTAGGCGTTATCTTGGTTAAACCTTTTTGCTTGCTCTTTGGCATTGGTGAGTTCATTAAAGCCGTTGGCTAACTCCATATTTTTATAATAAAGCTCAAAGCGCCCTGCAACTCGCTGATCGTGTTCACAAATTTGTGCAAGTGCCGCTTGCGATGCGGGAAAGTGATACACAAAACAGGGGATGTCTTGACCAATAGTCGGCTCTACTTTCATACAAAATAATAATTGCAGTAAGGTATCTTTATGAGTCTCGTTTTTAGCAATATCAGCAAAGCCATGTTCGCATGCGAGTTGTTGTAACTGCGTGATAGAGGCAGTTAATGGATCGACCCCTAGCGTGCGTTCAAATGCGTGTTGGTAGGTAATCCGCTCTGCAGGCGCAACCTCAAGAATAAGCTGCATCAATTCATCTATTTCATCCATTAAAGCAAATTCGTCAAACCCAGGACGATACCATTCGAGCATTGTAAATTCAGGGTTGTGATGACTGCCCGCTTCTTCATTTCTAAATGCCTTACAAAGCTGGAAAATAGCGCCTGAGCCGGCCGCTAACAAGCGTTTCATCGCAAACTCTGGAGATGTTTGCAAAAACAGGGGAAGCCCACCAGCATGACCTGGGCCGACAAATGTAGTATCAAAGCTGGCTAAATGCACATCGGTTACACTGGCAGCACTTAAACTTGGTGTTTCGACTTCCATTACATTACGAGCATAAAAGAATTCACGAATGCTGCGCATAATCGCTGCTCGTTGCTTGAGTGTATCTATGCTGGCACTCGGCGCCCAAAGATCTGCTGACATATTTTCTCCAAAAAAAATCCCAGCTTAAGCCGGGATTTAATTAATAAGGCGTGTTACAGCTTACTTAACACGGCTTACGTATTCACCATTACGAGTGTCTACTTTAATTACTTCGCCAATTTGTACGAATAATGGAACACGAACTACAGCACCTGTGCTAAGCGTTGCTGGTTTACCACCCGTGCCTGCTGTATCACCTTTAAGGCCAGGGTCGGTTTCAGTGATCTCAAGCTCAACAAAGTTTGGTGGAGTAACAGCAATTGGGCTGCCGTTCCATAATGTGATAGTACATACATCGTTTTCAACTAACCATTTGCCAGCATCGCCCAGTGCTTTTTCATCAGCAGCGATTTGTTCAAATGTTTCGTTGTTCATGAAATGCCAAAATTCACCGTCTGTGTATAGGTACGCTAAATCGGTATCCATTACATCAGCACCTTCAACCGATTCACCCGATTTAAAGGTTTTTTCAAGTACCTTGCCAGAGATAAGCTTACGGATACGAACACGGTTAAACGCTTGGCCTTTACCCGGTTTTACCATTTCATTTTCTAAGATACTGCAAGGTTCGCCGTCCATCATAATTTTTAGGCCGCCCTTGAACTCGTTGGTGCTATAATTCGCCATCGTTTCCTCTATTTATATTTTCGAGTAATCTACGTGCCAATGATACAAAGAAATGAAGCAAATTTGCATAAAAACTGGCAAAAAGAATTAGCAAATGTAGTTACCTGCCCAAAAGTGTTGCTAGAAATGGTTGGTTTATCGAGCCAAGTCCATGAAAACGACATAAAAGCTCGTAGCTTGTTCCCTGTTCGTGTGCCATTGCCTTTTATAAAAAAAATTCGTCACGGCGATGCAAATGACCCTTTATTGCTGCAAGTTATGCCCCGCCATCAAGAGTTTTTAACTAAATCGGGGTTTAATAAAGACCCGTTACTTGAGCAAGATAACAATCAACCGGGTCTGTTACATAAATATAAATCGCGTGTTTTAGTCATGTTTAAAACCGGTTGTGCTGTAAATTGCCGCTACTGCTTTAGACGCCATTTTCCTTATCAAGAAAACCAACTGAATAAACGTAGTCTTATTGATGCATTGAGCTATATAAAATCGGATAAAAATATTAACGAAGTGATTTTAAGTGGTGGCGATCCACTAATGGCCAAAGACGATGCTATTAGCTGGTTTTTAGATGAGCTTGAGCAAATACCACAAATTAAACGCATGCGCATACACAGCCGCTTGCCTGTGGTTATTCCTGCACGTATTACTGAACAATTATGTGAAAGATTAGCAAAGTCACCATTAAAAATTATATTCGTTAATCATATTAATCATGCAAACGAAATAGATAATGACTTTAAAAATGCCATGAACATGCTCAAAAAAGCAGATGTGCTACTGTTAAACCAGGCGGTTATTTTAAAAGATGTGAACGATAACGTTGATGCACAAATTAACTTAAGTGAAGCGTTATTTGATGCAGACGTAATGCCTTATTACTTACACTTACTGGATAAGGTTGAAGGCGCAAGTCATTTTGATATAGATGAGGCGCAGGCCATAAAAATAATGGCAGAGCTTTTAGAAGCCCTGCCTGGATTTTTGGTGCCTAAACTAGTTCGGGAAATAGGAGGTCAAAAAAGTAAAACCCCTATCGACCTCAAATTAGTTTAAACATAAACGTTTACATTATTCCCAAGTGTTGCAGTGACCGACTTAGCCGGTGTTTGCGCACTTGAAGATTGTGTAGCACCTTCAATAAGTGCCAGTGCAGCGGCACCATCAGCTTGCTGTTGCTTTTTAGATAAAGCAGCAGTTAATACTTCTGCGCCTTGGCCTGCACCAGGCATTGTAGGTAGATTTCCACCTGATATATTCATAACTCACACCTGACTTTTAACTGTAATACACGTATTATAGTCGCTGAATTGGTAAATTACTTTACCAACCCACTTAAGTATTTATCGGCAACATTGCACTAAGCTTTAGGAAAACCATGGATTCTATAATTGAACAACTCAACGCCAACTTAAAAATTGTTTACCGTCAGGCACTTGACGCTGACAAAAAACTCGATGAGTTACAACAGCAAGGTCACGGAAAATTTAAAGCCTTATTTGCCGAGGACGCTGGATTTAGTTTCGAAGCTAAACGTTTTAAGCCTTACGTGTTAGACGTTGCCGCTGATGTAGAAAGCTTATCGAGCGACGGTTTGGATGAAAAAAAACTAAAACAAGCGGTTATTAAACTACAAAATTTACTAACGCTGTTAGCGACCTTTAAATAAAAATTAGCGACTTCTTTGCAAAGCATCTACCAAAGTAGATGCTTTGCATTATTAGCTAGATACGCGGTAAAATTTGCTCACCAAACCACTCTGTTAATAAGCGTTTTTCATAGTAAAATGCTTCGTCTCGACCCATTTTAATTTTATCCATAAAGCCCATATCTTTTAAGCTCACGTTGTCTTCTTGTGCGACAACACCACTTTCATTACTGAGCACATAGTTAAATTCAATCCGTGGAAAGTGAATGGGTTTAACCACCCGAATTTCGTTAACACCGCCATAGCGCACGTCACCAGCTAAATCTAAATCGGTTACTTCAATTTTTAAACTATAATTTTTAGGAAGCTGCTCACTGAGCTTTGCAAAGTGCTCATCAATATTTTTGGCAATTTGCTTATGGTATGAGCCTTTAGTTTGGTTTGATGGGCGTACATCGCGATAATCATTAAAGTCATGCCATTTAACTTGTGCCTCACCCGCGCAAACAACACTCGGTAGTGCAATAAATATCAACATTGCTATTTTTTTAACTGAGTTCATACGTTTCTCCAACGAGTATGCTGATCATTATAATCAACTAAATATTTTACAAATTGCTATACCTTACTTTAGCAATTACATATGAACTATAACTTAATCTTTCTACTGCGGTGTTATTAAAATTGCACAAAATGTAATCAAAAGTACAGCTTGCGATGTTACGATTGCAAAACAAACAAAATAATACATGTAAAAGCTCAGTATTTATGGTGAAATTAACTTAATTGAACAGAGGTTTCCAAGGAGCATTCATGGCAATTTTAGTAACCGGTGGCGCAGGCTATATTGGCTCACACACCGTTTTAGAACTTTTACAGCAAGGCAGCGACGTTATCGTGATTGATAACTTAAGTAACTCCTCTGAAGAGTCACTTGAAAGAGTGAAAAAAATAACTGACAAAGCAATTACTTTTTATCAAGGTGATATTTTAGATAAACCCTTTTTAGACTCGGTATTTGCCAAGCATACCATTGAAAGTGTGATTCATTTTGCTGGCCTAAAAGCCGTGGGCGAATCAGTCGTAAAACCCATTGAGTATTATCAAAATAATGTACAAGGTACACTAACACTGGTTAATGCTATGCGTGATGCGGGTGTATTCAAACTGGTATTTAGCTCATCCGCCACTGTATACGGCGACCCTGCAAGCTTACCAATACGCGAAGACTTCCCCGTTGGCGGTACAACCAATCCATATGGTACGTCTAAACTAATGGTTGAAATGATGTTGCAAGATATCGCTAAATCAGATGAGCGCTTCGCGTTTGCTATTTTGCGCTACTTTAATCCTGTCGGTGCACATGAGTCAGGTTTGATTGGTGAAGACCCTAATGGTATTCCTAATAATTTATTGCCTTTCATTTCACAAGTTGCGGTTGGCAAATTAAAGCAACTTGCTGTATTTGGCGACGATTATGATACGGTTGATGGTACTGGCGTTCGTGATTACATTCACGTTGTAGATTTAGCCCTAGGGCATTTAAAAGCACTTGATAAAATAGCCGCAGAAACCGGTGCGCTTGTTTATAACCTTGGTACAGGTAACGGCTATTCAGTATTACAAATGGTCAATGCGTTTATTAAGGCTAGCGACCAAGCAATCCCTTATGCGGTGTCACCTCGTCGCCCAGGTGATATTGCAGCCTGTTATGCTGCGCCAGAAAAAGCCCTTAGTGAACTAGGTTGGCAAGCTGAGCGTGGTATTGATGTCATGATGCAAGATACTTGGCGCTGGCAATCAAATAATCCAAATGGATATAAGTCATAAAGGCTTCTTTAAGTTATCAGCTTAAAATTAAAACACCGCATTTAAATTAAATGCGGTGTTTTAATGTTGTACTTACCAATTTTGCATTTCTACAATCCGTGACTGGGTTCGCGCATATTCAAAACTTAACTTTTTACCTTGGTATAACTCGTTTATGTCGGCCTGGGCATTAATTACTAGTAATTTGTGGCAATCGTAAAACTCATCGACTAAGGCAATAAAACGCCGTGCTTCATCATCAAGAGTATGCTCATCCAATTGCTGCTTTTCTCGCTGATAGCTATCTTCTATACCATGCACAATAACCTTACCGGTTGCCTCTTTTCCCATTATTGGCACATTCGCGATATATACTACCGAAAACTGTTCTGCTAAAAACATATAGTCATTGGCGCTGCGAGGACCTGCGCACAGTGCCATAAAATCAATCAGTAGTGCATCGTTAGTTTTTAATAAATAGGAGAGTGCTCGGCCATGCACAGTCATTGTATTATCACGCGTTGCTTGAGGGTATGCGGATAAAAACCCAGCCTCAAATTCCGCGTGGGGCAAGTTAATAAAATAATGACGACTGCTTCTACCGTACCTGAAGCGGTGGTCTTCCTTCCCCGCTACGTTAATTACATGACAATGCGCATTTATTAAATCGATAGTTGGTAAAAATCGCGAGCGTTGCAAACCGTTGTAATAAAGTTGCTCGGGTTTTGCGTTAGAGGTTGCGACTAGTACCACGCCTTGTTCAAACAAAGCGTTAAATAACCGAGCCATGATCATGGCATCACCAATATCACTAACAAAAAACTCATCAAAGCACAGTACCTTTATCTCTTTGGCCCACTGTTTAGCAATTATTTGCAGCGGATTTTTATCCCCTTGTAACTTGGCTAGTTGAGCATGAACTTTTTCTATAAAATGATGAAAATGCAGGCGCTGCTTTTTCTCTGTGGGTAAGTTTTCATAAAATAAATCCATCAACATAGATTTACCCCGACCAACAGGACCGTATAAATATACCCCTTTAATTAACCGTGCTTTTTGCCACCAGCTTGTTGGCTGATTTAATTGCTCACTCAAAGACTGTAACGCACTCACGGCTTGGTGCTGCGCCGCATCAAAAACAAGCTCTCCTGATGAAACTTTGCGGTGGTACAGGCTTAAAATTTCTGTGCTGGGCTCTGTCATGGTATTTCACTATCCGCTATACTCGCGGCCATTGTAGCCGACTAAAAATGTGAACAACATGAAATTTCCTTGCCGTTTAGATAAATTTATTAGCCATTTAGCAGAGTTACCACGCTCAAAAGCCCGTGCGGCAATAAAAAGCCAAGCGGCTAGCGTTAATGGCGAGGTGATCACGGCATTCGACTTTCAAGTTACTCAACAAGATGACGTGCTGTTTTATGACGAGCCATTAGTTTTTTTAGGTAAACGCTACTTTATGCTCAATAAGCCGGTAGGTTATGTATGCGCTAATTCGGATGAGTTACACAAAACCGTATTTGATTTGCTTGATGAGCCAAACATGGCCGATTTTCACATTGCTGGGCGTTTAGACATAGACACCACTGGCCTAGTGCTTATTACTAATGATGGCGACTGGTCACACAAAATTACCTCGCCTAAAAAGAATAAATTTAAAACCTACTTGGTTGAAACTCAAGAGCCGATTACCGATGATGCACTGCAGCAATTACGCGACGGTGTGCAGCTTCACAATGAAAAAGATTTAACTCGCCCAGCTATTGCTGAGCGCTTAGGGAATTATGGTTTACGCTTGTCTATTTCTGAGGGTAAGTATCACCAAGTAAAACGTATGCTAGCAGCGGTAGATAACAAGGTAGTTGAATTACATCGTGAACAAATTGCGGGTATAAAGTTAGGTGAAGATTTGGCTGCAGGTGAATACCGCCCATTAACTGCCGCAGAGATAAAACTGTAAGGTTGTTTAGGTATTAGGAAAACAGCTTCAAACTGACCGCAGCCCTTTCTGAAACCTGACGCCTAAAACCTGCTCTTATGATTTAATCTGCACTAAATCAAAGTCTGTCATCCCGGGTACAATGGCTTGTAGGCGAGACTCTGTAATATCTAGAGAATTTAAGCATTCACAATATTCAGAGGCTTTAAGTTCTAATTGGTGGGCTTTTTTCTGCAACGACTTATCGATTTCTTTGGTGATGATATCCATGCGTTGCCCCATGTCGTTCATGCGGTCTTCTATATTGCCTTCTCGAGATTTAAACGCATCCCCGAGCGACATTAAAATAGCACCCAAAGAGCCATGTACTGCAGAGTGTATTTTTTGGCTAATTTCTTTAGTAAAAAAATCATCAATTTGGGAAAGCGATTGAGGGGCTATAAAAAAGAAGTCGTCGCCACGTTTAAACTTATCCATAAGTGCGCGCTCTACATATTGTAATTGCGTTTTTAGCACTTCGGGTTCTTTATCTGACATGCCCTCAACAACATGCTCAATAGCACTGAGTCCTAGGTTAACGCCATCGGTTGCTAAATCGACCAACTCAGGAACTGTTTGACGAATACCATTGCTAAATTGTTCTAGCACTTTGCTTTCGTCGGTGCTTAAATCGACCCAGTAGCCTCGAATAAACAATTGATTATTATTGTTAATTTGCACCCTGGTTTGGCCTTTATCAACAATACGGATCACATCATCGGTAATAATTAAACCATGACGAAGTTCAACATCACATTGTTTTTGTGCGATTGCATTGGAGCTTAAAAGTGCCATTGATAACGCCAATATCGAACGAGATAAAAACGCCATAAACACCTCAAAAAGACTAAAATAGGGGGTGGCTAGATTAACAAAAAACCAACTTTATGCAAGCAAAAGTAACACCCTAAAAACAAGGCACCATGAAACGTAACGTTTACACAGCGCCTTTATCCTCTGGCTTGTACTATTAAATAGGTGAGCCTGGTGGTATTGGCAGGGCTTTAAAATTGTCAGGCCACAGCCCTGTTGTTAAAAACTGATTAATTTGCGACGCTAAATAATTTTTAAATGCACTGTCACCCACTTCAGGATGGCCTAGCAAAGAATGCTGATTAAACTCATCAGCAAGCTTGCTTAAATAGAAATGTAGTTGCGCTTGCACTTCAGGGCTTAAAACGTCGTTAGCCACAAGATCAGCCATAGTTTTTGCCGTTAAGTACTGTACTCGTTGTGTTACTTTTCCTGTCATGGTGGCAGGTGCTGATACATTAAACACCTGTTTGTTTAACTGTTTAAGTAGCTCATCTAGGCTATAAAAGCGGTTATCTCGTGCTTGTTGCTGCGCTAATCGATTTAATCGTTGAGCATTAAGTAATAGCGATAGGCTATGCTGCGCTGCCACTTCAGGTAATGCAAGTGCATCCATAGTTAAGCCGGTACGACCCACTATACTTTCTCGTGATTTAGACTCGCCATACGCCTTTGGTACAATCAAAGAAAGTATCGACTCTGGTAGCGTTAAATTACTTGCTTTTAGGGTGGCTAAAATAGCATTAACGGCTTGTTGCTGAGCCTCTTTAGTTACAACTTGGGCGCCTTTAACGGGTGCGTCACTACGAATTTCATAGTCATAATCAACGCCCGCAATAAGCTTTGCAACCGCTTCAACTTGATAACGGTGGAACAAGTAAAGTGGCACTAGCTTTTCTTCTAACTGCGACAGTGCAACCCCAGTTTTTATATTGTTAATACCAAACTGCCCGAGCGCCTGCTTTCGCACATCAAGTACTCTAAGTAATTCTTCACTTGGATTACTGCCATTATCCCAAAGATGCGCTGTAGGGTGCGCACCACCTTTGGCACGGGCATCACTGTCAGAAATAAACGCTAAACCTTGTGCTTTATTTTGCTGCAAAATAGCAGCGAGTGCTTCGCTTTCATCTTGGCCGGTAAAATCACTGTAGCCATATTTAATCACTTGCGTATCCCATGCGCCCATGCCTTTAGCATAACCTTGAGATACATCTAACTGACCATTATCTGCAAAGCTCAATAACGGATGCGGATAATCCATCACCGAAGCTCGATTATTTACTGACGCAGCAAAGTTGTGCGCAATACCTAGTGTATGACCAATTTCATGAGCACTGAGTTGACGAATACGATCAAGTGCCATTGCATGTAAAGTACCTGCCACTTCATTGCCTTTTAAATAAGGCGCAGCGAGTGATTCAGCAATAAGGATATCTTGACGCACTCGCAGCGACCCTAGTGTCACATGGCCTTTAATAATTTCACCTGTACGTGGGTCTATAATTGAACTGCCATAAGACCAACCTCGGGTTGCACGATGCACCCATTGAATAACGTTGTAGCGCACATCCATAGGATCAGCATTATCTGGTAGCACTTTAACTTTAAAGGCATTTTTATAGCCTGCTGCATTAAAGGCGTCATTCCACCATTGCCCGCCTTCTAATAAAGCCGTTTTTACTGGTTCAGGTACCCCTGGATCTAAGTAATAAACAATAGGCTCTACTGGCTCACTAACTGCTAGGCTTGGATCTTTTTTTGCTAAACGATGACGCGGAATATAACGCACGTACATAGACTCATCGAGCCCTGCTGCATAATTTTTATGCTCCACACTCCAATAACCCGATTGCGGGCTAAATTTACGAGGTGTGTAATTATCATCAGGCAATTGAATAAGTGAATGGTGCATGTGCACACTCAAAGCGTAAGGATCAGCACTCACTTGGCGAACGTATTTACCTGGTTTAGACCCTTTAAAGGTGAGAATGGCTTCAAGTTCAGTATTTTTCAAAAATGCTTTTGAGCGATTCATAAATACCGCACTGCGTGACTCATCAAGGCTAAACTGCCCTTGCTTGCGCGCAGCTAAAGTACGGCTTACGCCATGTACGTCACTCAGTAAATAAGGGGTGTAATCTATTAATGCAGCATTGGCATCTTGAGCGACAACTTTAAAACCCGCCAAAATGCTGGATGCAAACGCTTCTTTAACGCTTTGCTGCTCTGCTATATTACTCGTGTTTGCACGGTAGTAAGTATTTACGGCACGTAACATCACCTTGTTGCCAAAGCGCTCAAACTGTACCAAATAGGTACCGCCTAATTGGCCTCTATCTAAACCAATATCGTTAGACCCTACTCCATAAGGTAAGCTGTGTTGTAATAAAAATTGTTGTTCAAGTTTATCGACCTTTAAATACACATTGCCGTTTTGCGTATCGTAAAAGAAAGAAAAATAACCCGGGAAATGGTTCATTTTTTCAGTAAATTCGTCAATAGACTTAATTGCTGCGTGCGCTTGGGTTATCATACAGAGCAGCACAGTAAAGAGTATGTAACTTAATCGTGATATTTTTTGCATAATCTTATCTTTGTTATTAGCGTTTTAAATGCGATGTAGGTATCCCATTATAGGGGGTTATTTATACAATACAGTTATTTAAGACGAATTTCAGCGCTCTAAACTAATCTCTCTCACATTATGATTAGTTTTAACACGTTATCAGGAAAAAAGAATGCGTAGACTCCCACCAGTATTACTAGAAGATGGCTGTTCAAGAGAACTTTTGTCGTTAATTCGTACTATTTTAGCGGCATGTAAAGAAATTTCATTTCGCGTCGGTCAAGGTGAATTATCGGGCGTATTAGGCTCAACCCTCGATGAAAACATTCAAGGCGAAACACAAAAGAAACTCGATGTACTGTCTAATCAGTTATTAAAAGATATATTGCTGGAGTCAGGCACAGTTAAAGCGATCGCCTCTGAAGAAGAAGATTATACCGTTGCCGGTAACCCAGATGCTGAGTACATTGTTGCATTTGACCCACTTGATGGCTCGTCAAATACCGATATTAACTCGCTAGTAGGTACTATATTTTCTATTATGAAAGCGCCGGTGGGCTCAGATGCTGCTGATGAAAAGATTTTTATGCAACCTGGGCATCAACAAGTAGCCGCAGGTTACGTACTGTACGGGCCATCGACCATGCTTGCGCTAACAACGGGTAAAGGTACACGCATGTTTACCTTAGATAAAACCCAAGGTAGCTTTTTACTTACCCAAGATTTTGCCGCTATTCCTGCTAAAACCAATGAATTTGCAATTAATGCCTCAAACCAGCGCCACTGGGAACCGGCGATGCAAAACTACATTAACGACTTACTTGCGGGAGATACAGGCCCTCGTGCTCAAAACTTCAATATGCGTTGGATTGCTGCAATGGTTGGCGATGTGCACCGTGTACTTAGCCGTGGTGGCTTATTTACTTACCCAACTGATACTAAAGATCCTAATAAGCCTAATAAACTGCGTTTACTTTATGAAGCAAACCCAATGGCAATGCTAGTAGAGCAAGCAGGTGGTATTGCTTCAACAGGCACTGAGCGTATTATGGATATTCAGCCTGATGCCATCCATCAGCGTGTTGCGGTTATTTTAGGCTCTAAAGACGAAGTAGAAACTTGCTTGAGCTATCATAAGTAAACTTTAAGAACAGGTTTTAGGTTTCAGTTGTCAGCTAGAGATTAGCCCAGTAGTGGTTACTAACATCTGAAAACTGTTGCTTAAAACCTTTCATACTTTCTGATAACCACCTGCTACTGTTGTAACAGCTTTAACAACTGTGCGAGCTTTTGATGAGTCAACTCGCCCATTTGCTCGCTATTACTTAGCGCGTAAATAACGCCTTCATGCTCAGCGCAATTTATGTCATCTCGCGACTCAATAACATTTGCCCATAGCTGTAAATCGTCAATATCAATTTCTTTATTGAAACAACGCGTAAGTACATTAATTAGTACAGGCTTTGTGAGTGTGTACAGGTAGATTTTATTGCTTGCTGCGGTTGAAACAATCACACTAATGGCACTATCTCTTTGCTCGCCAAATGTAATAAATTCAGCCAATGCTTTTTGTATATTCATAATGTTTGTTATTCTTGCTGCTCTACTGTTAATAAGACCTAAAATGACCCAGATAAACTGCAGCCAATGTAATACAAAGCTTAACTGTAATGTTAATGATATAACCGCATGTTGGTGTTATCAGTTACCCGCTATTTTACCACTCGATGATACAGCAACTAGCTGCTTATGCCGATCATGTACTCTTGCTAAAATAAATAGCTATTTAGAGACTATATACACCCAACCAATAAAAGCTCAAATCGCTTTTGCTAAACAATTTAGAAGCCATGATAATTTAATTGAAGGGTTAGATTACACCATGCAAAATAGTTACATGGTGTTTAGTAAGTGGTATTTTTTAAAGCGTGGTACTTGCTGCAAAAATGGTTGTAAAAATTGCCCTTATAGCTAAATTAGCCACACACAGCAATAGGCAGTGAGTTATCAGCGCCCCATTCACTCCACGAGCCATCATACACACTTAAATTACTATAGCCGCATTCATCGGCAAACAGCGCAAGCGCACAGGCAGTAACACCAGAGCCACAGCTAAATTGTAAGTGGGTTGCATTACCGACTAATTCACTAAACTTTGCCTGTATAAAGTCGAGTGATTTTGCTTCACCATTTTCTAATAGACTAGTTAAAGGTAGCGAATAGCTATTAATAATATGGCCGCTGCGCATTCCGGCTCTTGGCTCACTACTTTTGCCGGTAAAGCGCTCATAAGCGCGTGCATCTAAAATAACTGTATTGGCATCCTCAGTAGCACTTAGCACCTGTTTTTTATCAATAAAGTAATCAGGCCGGTATTGAGCAATAAAATCGCCTTTTAATGATGCTTGTGTATAGTTTGATTCAACCGGAAGCCCGAGTTCAAGCCACTTGGCTAAACCGCCACTGAGGACTTTTACGTTATCAAACCCCATGGCTTTAAACATCCACCAAGCTCTAGCTGCACTGAATAACCCTGCATCTTCATAAATCACCACAAGTGAATCGTGATTCACTCCCGCTTTTTGCATCACTTGAGTAAATTGTTCTGCACTACACAAGGTATTAGGCAATGGGTTTCGGAGTTTTTCAAGGTAGTTGTCCGATTTTCCCGTTTTATGCTGCTGCCTGAGCCTGCACGATTTCCCGCTCCGGA
>NZ_JBEOOG010000053.1:0-27041 GCF_040308965.1 Pseudoalteromonas sp. MER144-MNA-CIBAN-0113 | reverse complement strand
CGTGACCAAGGTGATTATTATGTCTTGATCTGATCACTACATATTCTATAAGTTCAATTTATAATGATCTTGCCGTGACATGCCTAGGTAATTTAACTTACTTTACTTGTTAGTTGTGGCTTGTCTGGTACAATCAGTCAGTTAATCGTATGTAGCGATGTGATGTGAATTAATTCGAGTAGGAATTGAATGAGAATTTTTAAAGCGAAAAGCCCAGCAGGATTTGCTGAGGAGTACATAGTAGAGTCAATCTGGAATGGTGATTTTCCTCCAGGTTCAATTCTGCCAGCTGAGCGTGAACTCTCAGAGTTAATTGGTGTTACTAGAACCACATTGCGTGAAGTGTTACAACGATTAGCCAGAGACGGTTGGTTAACAATCCAACATGGTAAACCCACTCGCGTTAATAATTTTTGGGAAACGTCAGGATTAAACATTCTTGAAACACTGGCACGTTTAGATGAAGATAAAATGCCAGAGCTAACCGATCAGTTACTCTCAGCACGTACTAATATCAGCGCAATTTATACCCGTGCAGCTATAAAACTTGCACCAGAGCGTGTTATCGAAATTTTATCACAAAGCGATGAATTAGAAGATAGCGCACAAGCGTTTGCAGATTATGATTATAAAGTTCATCATGAATTAGCTGTTGCCGGTAACAATCGCATTTATGTGCTCATCCTTAATGGCTTTAAAGGTTTTTATTCTAAGATTGGCTGTCATTACTTTTCAGATCCTCGCACTCGCGAGCTTGCACGCCAGTTTTATAAAGACTTAACTAAGCTTGCTGAGAATAAAGAGCACGATGGTGCAATATTCATGATGCGTAAATATGGTCATCAAACCGGTGAAATATGGCAACATATTCGCGGTGATATGCCTAGCGATATTATGGATTAGTAAAAAGAACCTGCTTAAAGCAGGTTTTTTTATGATCAAAAATCAGTCCATTTATCAAGCGTTCGCTATTTTAGAACGGTGCTATCTATAAATACGATTGTTAATTTATTTTTTATAGCCATAGAATAATGTTTAATTAAATATGGTTGCTATTGTAATTTTAAAATTAGTGCCCATATTAGTAATCAGTATTGCGTAAGCAATTGACAATAAACTCAAAATATTTGGAGAATAAAATGGGTGTATTAGTAGGCCGTCAGGCACCAGACTTTACCGCTGCAGCTGTTCTAGGTAACGGTGAGATTGTAGATAGCTATAACCTTCACGAAAAAATCAAAGGTAAAAAAGCAGTAATCTTTTTCTACCCTCTAGATTTCACATTTGTATGTCCTTCTGAGCTTATTGCTTTTGATAAGCGTTATGCAGAATTCCAAAAACGTGGTGTAGAAGTAATTGGTGTTTCAATCGATTCACAGTTCTCACACAACGCATGGCGTAACACGGCTGTAGCAGACGGCGGTATTGGTAAAGTTCAATACGCACTAGTTGCAGACGTTAAACACGAAATCTGTAAAGCATACGACGTTGAGCACCCAGAAGCGGGCGTTGCATTTCGTGGTTCTTTCCTAATCGATGAAGAAGGTAACGTACGTCACCAAGTAGTGAACGACTTACCACTGGGTCGTAACATCGACGAAATGATCCGTATGGTTGATGCACTAGCATTCCACAGCGAGCACGGTGAAGTATGTCCTGCTGGTTGGACTGAAGGTAAAAAAGGAATGGACGCAAGCCCTGAAGGCGTTGCTAAATTCTTATCAGAAAACGAAGGCGAGCTATAATTTAGCCCTTTAGTTTAAGATAAAAAAACCGCCAAAATGGCGGTTTTTTATTATTTTAAATTAAAACGAAAAGCTCACTTTAGTATAAATGTAACGACCTCGAGGGTTGTGTACACCCGATGCGTAACCATACAGATCTGAATCACCGTCACCAATTGCAAACGGTGGCTCTTCATCAAATAAGTTGTTCACACCTAGCGATACTTTTGCTGACTCAGTAATACGATATGATGTTTGTAAATCTACCAGTACTTGTGAATCAACAGTACGCGATGTATTACTATCGAAGTCTAAGTTACCATCGAAATCGATATCTGGCGTATCTTCAAACTCACCTACATAACTAATGTTCATGTTTGTGTTGAACTGACCAATTTCCCAGTTAGTTGAGAAAATCCAGCGATGCTCTGGGTAACCATATTCACCAGTGTAATCGCGGCCATCTTTTTCAAATTTATCCTGATAAGCCCATTCTAAATTGAATTTTAGTAAGCCTAAATCATCCAGTGAGTGGTTGTAATTTGCTGAAATATCAACGCCCGAAACTTCTTGTGATGATACATTTTCAAAAGTACTGAAAATCTTTTGAATAGTCCCTAAACTGTCTGTACCTGAAGGAGGTAAGCGAACACATACGGTACTGTTTTGGTTATTACACTCTGAGTTGTAAATTGGACCAAACTCTTGCTCATCAATTTTATTGTCTTGGGTGATACTCCATACATCTACACTCAAACCAAAGTCAGTTGTAGGTGCCCAAATAAAGCCGACGTTCCAAGATTCAGACTCTTCAGCTTCTAAGTCAGGGTTACCGGCAAATTCAATGTTGTAATCTAGCGGATCACAATCTTTACCTGTTGCATCACAGCGATAGTTATCAATAAAGAACTGACTTTCCTGAGATGGCCCTAAACCTACTTGTGCAAGTGACGGTGCTCTGAAGCCTTGCGCCCATGAACCACGTACTGTGATTTCATCTGTAGGTGCCCAGCGTAAAGCAACTTTAGGGTTTGTCGTAGTGCCAAAGTCACTGTAATCATCGTAACGGCCAGCAAGTTGTAGCTCTAAGTTTTCCGCAAGTGGAATTGAAAACTCTACATAGGCCGCGTACTGGTCGCGCTCTGCGGCAGCTGAAACAGACTCGGTACCAAAGATTAATCCACGTTGGAATTGATCATCTGGCGTATCCGTTACGTCTTCTTCGCGGTATTCAATACCGGCCGCCATCATGACAACATCATCACCAAAGCTAAATGCTTCACCTGAAATGTTAGCATCGAACGACGTCATATGAGACTCGCCTTGACGAACCAAGCTCGTAGTAATTCTATCAATTACGGCCGGATCGTTGTAAGTGCCGCCAAATGGGTTGTAGTTACCGGCATCAATTTCTTGTTGTAAGAAGTCGGTGCGTACCCAACCTTGTGAGCGATCCCCAGTTTGTAATGACTTACTACGTCCTTTTTGTACCGCTGTTTCCCAGCTCCAATCGTTTATTTCACCTTTTAAACCAGCAACAAAACGTAATGTGTCTGATTCGATATCCCATTGGCGCGCACCTGCATCGACAGTTCTAAAATAATTAATCCCTACATCTTGTCCAAATGGATTATTAGGGTGACTCCCTGTTACTGTTAAACCCGCATCTTTATCAAGTGGCGTTGGCGCACCCGCTGCAACTGAGCTGTTATGCTGTACAGCCATTTCTAAAAAGCCGGTGATACCATTGTCAAAGCGGTATTCAAATTGTGAAATTGCGCCCACACGTTCTGACGCCGGGGCAATATAGCCGAATGGACCATAATCAAAAACACAGCTGTTACTGCTACTTATTTGGTCAGTAGGACAGCTAGGATCTGGCGTTTGAACACCATTTACATCGAACGAGCCAGGGAAACCACGTGATGAACGAAAATCCATGCCACCATATGGAGACTGGTTAGCAGTACCTAAGCGGCCCATTTCATCTGATGATAAAGAAGTGTTTTTAAAGTAATCAATAATAACGGATGCACTACTTTTTGCACTTGTTGTACCCCAAACAATGCTAGCCGTGGTTTCTTCATAGTTAGGACCATCTGTGCCGCCGTAACCTAAATTAACTTCAATACCGTCGATGTCTTTTTTCAAGATAACGTTTACAACACCTGCTACAGCATCAGAGCCATAGATTGCTGATGCGCCATCTTTTAAAATATCAATACGTTCGATTGCTGAAACAGGAATACTGTTTATATCAACAAATGAGTTGGTGATCCCTTCTGCAAATGCGCTTATAGCAACACGACGACCATTAATAAGTACCAAGGTAGCATCAGCCCCTAAACCACGAAGGCTGACGGCAGCTGAACCATTAGCGGTCGAGTCTTGGTTATTACCACGGGTTGAAAAGGTACCATTACCTGCAACAGGCATTCTTTCAAGCAGCTGTTGTAGGTTGTCATAACCCATGTTTTCGATGTCTTCTTTATTAATGGATTGTACTGGTGATGGGCCTTCTATATCGGAACGTTTGATACGAGAGCCTGTTACTTGAATACGTTCTACTTTTTCTGCAGTTTGCTGTGCAGCATAAGTTGTTGTACTAAAACCTGCTGACAATGCGATAGTAGCACCGATGATTAAGCTCGGTGTAAATGCAATTGAGCGATACCAACCCATCATAGAAAATGTTTGCTCAGAGAGCGTTCTACTGGATTTTATCAAGGCGCCATGATGATGTAATAGTGGTTTCTATTACGAAGAGTGGTAACGCAGAGAAAGTTCTGCAGATGCTCTCCCATAGGGCGAGTTTTAAAAGTGCTTAAACTGCGTTTTTTGAATTTTAAAGAGAGCCACACTTAATTCATTCAAATGCCTTGCCTAAGTACTTTTAAATTCTCGCTGAGCGTCCATTTTCTATAAAGGGTTGGTATGTATCCTTAAGTCCTTGTTGATATGTTAATAATTTACTTGTTTTACAAGTCGAATTATTAATACCATGTAACTTAAGTGTTATCAATTAGCCGCAAAGATGATTTTGTTATCGGCACGAATATGTACTTATTTTCTTAATAAAGGAAAACGATGGGATACTCGCTATCTGGTGCGGGATGAGGGTCTTCTCATTATTTAAAAATAAATCACCGAGCGACTTTAATTTGTAATAATTTGTATTTTGCTAAAAATTTAATTAAAAAAACGCCTAACATGATGTTAGACGTTTTTATTTAAACTTTATGTTTCATTAAACGTTCTTTTTCACGGGACCAATCTTTATTTTTGCCGTCTTCACGTTTGTCATGCATTTTCTTACCTTTAGCTAAATGGAATTCAAGCTTCACCCAGCATTTTTTCCAATACATAGCGGTGGCAACTAATGAATAACCATCACGCTCAGTTGCACCAACTAAGCGGTCAAGCTCACGCCTGCTTAGTAGTAATTTACGGTAACGTAGTGGGTCACAAATAACATGGGTCGATGCACTATTCAAAGGCTGAATGGTACTACCTAATAAAAATGCTTCACCGTTTTTTAGATGAATGTAAGTTTCAGAGATATTTACTTTACCTGCTCGGATACTTTTTACTTCCCAGCCTTGGAGTTCAACACCTGCTTCAAACTTGTCGTGTAAAAAATACTCGTGTCGCGCTTTTTTATTTAGCGCGATGGTATTGCTTGTCGATTTTGATGAATTTTTCTTAGCCATAGTGCCCTATAATATACGTTATACGAGATGTTTTACATCGATTTTTTTAAATTATACATGCAAAAGCGAAGGATTCATTTAAGCGCGATGAAAGTTTGGGGAAACGCACAAAGCTTGCTAAAATTCCTGCACACAGTTGGGAGTGAGTATGCCACAAATAGAGAAAAGTGCGCTGGTTATGTACAGCACTAAAGAGATGTTTGATCTAGTCAATGATGTAGAAGCTTATTCGCAGTTTTTACCTAATTGTTCAGACTCAAAAATTATTAAGCAGCATGATAATAACATGACCGCCAGTTTAGAAATATCTAAAGCCGGTATAAAAAAATGGTTTACCACTGAAAATACGCTAATTGATGAGCAAACAGTGATGCTTCGCTTGGTCGATGGGCCTTTTAAAACCTTACAAGGTCGCTGGCATTTTCAGCAATTAGATGCGCATGCGTGCAAAGTGCATTTACAGCTAGACTTTGAATTTTCTAGTAAGTTAATAGAACTTGCGTTTGGTAAAATTTTTAATGATGTAGCTAAAAATATGGTGAGTGCCTTTACTCAACGTGCAAAAGCGGTATATGGAGAGCGTGCATGATCAATATTGAAATTGTGTTTGCGTTGCCAACGAAAGCAACCACGTTAAATATAGAAGTATTCCAAGGTACCACCGCAGAGCAAGCAGTGATCCAATCAGGTATTATTAAGAAGTGCCCTGAAATTGATGCAACCGCTTTAACTTTAGGTGTATGGAACAGAACGGTAAAGCTTAATCATGAGCTTAAAGACGGCGATAGAGTTGAAATTTACCGCCCATTAATTGCCGACCCTAAAGATGCCCGCAGAAAGCGCGCCGAAAAAGCCAAAGAAGAGGGCCGCGCAAATAAAGTAACTGGTGGCCGACCGTTAGATCGTTAGATACAAAAAAGGTGAGCCATGCTCACCTTTTTAAATTAAACCCAAATGGCTTATTGCTCTAAAGGGGTTGTAAAGTTTTCTGGTTGCTCATAGTCACCAGAGACCGTTACCAACTTTTCATTTTCAAAGTTTAATACTAATGATTTATATTGTTCATTAGCGCGCCCTTTATTAAAGCTGTAAACGTAACGCCAGGTATTTTTATCGAAGGCGTCTTCGGCAATCGGTCTGCCTAGTACATAAATTACTTGCTCGCGAGTCATATTAACGCGAAGCTTATCAACGTCTGATTGTTCTAAAAAGTTACCTTGAGGGATGTTGATTCTGTACACCCAGCTAGAACAACCTGCGGCTGAACTAAGCGTTAAAGCGACAATAAGCCAAAGAGAAAAAGTTTTTAACGACTGCATTGTTAGTTGTGATCCTTATTTTTTATAATCTGCATGATACCTATTAGTCACTCAAGGTAAAACCCTTTTGAGTAATTGTTTTTGTTAAGCGCGTTAAGGCGAGGTTTTGACCATTAATAATCAAAAAAGTTTAAACGATGAGTTGTGCAATAGTAAAAGTAAACCGGCTGTTTGGTCACTGTATATTGTGCAAACACGGTTTGGTCATTGGTATACCGGCATTACAGTTGATGTAGCGCGTCGTTTAGCAACGCACCAAGCGGGTAAAGGGGCAAAAAACCTCAAAGGGAAAGGACCGCTGGTGCTCATTCATCAGCAACAAGTTGGGACTAAAAGCGACGCAAGTAAATTAGAATATGCGATTAAAAAACTTCCACGGGCAAAAAAAGAGGCTTACGTTGCTGCTTTTAAGGGGGGGCTGAATACCTCAGGGTTTGTCAAAAGCTGATTAATAAATTCCTCAATTAGCAATACGGCTTCTTGATAGAGGGGAGTGTTAATATTTTCGAGCGTATCTTTGGCACTATGGTGGTAGTTATCTGCCCCCATAGAAAAGTACACATACGGAATTTTTTGTTTAGCGAATGAATAATGGTCGCTGGCTCTGCGCCAATCTATTTGTTTCGTGTTGGTGAGTCGGCTCATTTTTCGTGATGAATAAACAGGCTTTAATTTGATCTTGTCCCCGTTAATCTGAGTAAATAACGGATTAAGCTGGGCTTTTAAAGATCGACTTGTTAGCGCGTATAAACGCTTATGTGACTTTTTAATTGCCAACATATCTAAGTTAATATTTAAAACAATCGGGAGCTGGCGTATTGTTTTAGCAAAGTGCTCACTGCCGTGTAAACCATTTTCTTCAGCGTCTGTTGCAACAAACATAAAACGATATGAAGAAGAATCCGTTAGCGCATTCGATAAATAAAGTAATGCAGCAACACCCGAGGCATTATCGTTAGCACCTGGGTGTAATTTTCCTGCTTTTAGACCTAGATGATCATAATGCGCAGTAATAACAATTACAGGTAAATCTTTTACAGTATTAGTGGCAATAATATTAACGCCTTGTGCGCTAGAGAACAGCCCTGAGGAATAAGTAAAAGGTTGTTCACTTACTGTAAGTTGATGCTCTTTGAAGCGTGTTTTTAAATACTCCCTTGTGAGCAAGGCTGCCTGGCTATTCGTTTTTCTACCAGCTAACTCCGAGCTGGTTAATATAGTTAAATCAGCTAATAATTGCGGCTCAATCTGTTTACAAAGGCCGCTCCAACTTATAAAAACTATGATACAGGTTAAGCTAAATAATTTAATGATGATTCGCCTTAGCGGTGAGTGACTTTAATGCGATAAGCTTATTGTCATAGCGCTGTTTTTCATGATCAAAGTCTGCTTTTTTTCTAGCTTTACGCAAATGAAACTCCGCTCTAGTTATATTATTTAATTCAAAATAACTGCGCGCTAGCCCAAAGTGGCTTTCATGAAGTGTCGGTGACATAGCGTTTGCTTTTTTATAATGGCTAATTGCATTTGCGTAATCACCATTTACATAGTCACTGTTACCAAGCGATATATGATAGTAAGGGTTTTCTTGGCGCTTTTTGTCAAGCTTTGCCAATAGCTTTTCGCCTTCGGCTACTCTATCTGTAAGTTTATATAATAATGCTAAATTACCTTGCGCAGTATTATCATTGGCGTTTAAGGCAATAGCATAGCTGTACATTTGCTCCGCTTGCTTTAAATCATCTAATTGTTTAAAGAGTACCCCTAAATTGCCCCAGCTAGCACTAAATGAAGCATCGGTATTAATTGCGGCTTTGAAATAGCTATACGCTAAATCATAGTGTTTATTTACCAGTGCCTCACCGCCTTTATTATTATAAAACATGGCGGTCACTCGTTTTTTGACAGCGATGAGGTTGCAAAACGGGCTTGTCGGCTATTGGGGTCAAAATCAATAATTAAGCGCTTATTACGCTGATAAACAAGTGAGCTGTCTTTGAGCTTAGTTTTATTGTCTATGGCAAGGTTGATGTGCCCAGTGAGTAAATTAAATCCTTGATTTAACGCCCAGTACTCAGGAACATGTACTTTTTGAAAGCGGGCTTTAAGGCCTAAATGTTCGGCTAAGCTATACGCTAAAATAGAGAGGGAAAGACAATTAGCATTTAAATTTTGATAGCTTTGAGATGCAGTTTGTGTGCTAGTAGATTGGTAAGATAGTGAGTTATCACCATTTGTGAGTAAAAAACTAAGTAGACTATAGGCAATTTTATCAGCCGATTTATTTTTTTGTACATAAGCATTTAATTGCTGTTTGAGGCTATCGTCGAGTTGAAATATTTGTTGCTCAGACTCTACCAGCTGCTGTTGTAATTGCATGGGAGGAGTAATAGTGGGGATTGGCACGCTTATATTGGCGTTATCTGTGGTGCTACAAGCACACAGAGCCAGCAGACACACAATCAGTAAATAATGTTTACCTTGAACAGCACTCATACACACCTCTGTACAAAAAACACACTTAAGTATAGTGGTTATTTTGTACAGAGGTTATTTAAAACGTAACAAACTATTTAACGCTGCTGATTAAACGTGGCAACGAGTGCATCAAGTGTTTGTGCGCTGGTGGCTAAATCACGAATTGCTTGTTCGGTATTTATTTGTTCACTCATTGATTTATCACTGATCTCACTAATTTGCTCAATACTACGACCCACATCGTTCACTACACTGCTTTGTTGTTCGGTGGCTGTGGCAATTAGAGTTGCCATATCGTTAATTTCATTCGCTGTTTCAGTAATAGTATTAAGTAACTCAACCGAGTTTTGCATTGCGCTAACGCTTTGTTGGGCTTTATTTTTTGATTGGCTAATATCATTTACAACATCATCTGAAATTTGAGTGAGCTCTTCAATCATTGATTGAATTTCAGTGGTTGATTGCGACGTACGATTCGCCAGCGCTCTTACTTCGTCAGCAACGACAGCAAAACCTCGACCATGTTCACCTGCACGTGCAGATTCAATGGCTGCATTGAGAGCCAGTAAGTTGGTTTGCTCTGAAATCCCTCTAATTGAATCTACAATACTGGCAATGTCTATGGTTTTTTTAGAAAGCAGTGCAACTTGCTCGGTAATACCATCGATGTCGCTGGCAAGGGCTGAGATTGTCGTCTGGCTTTGTAATACTTGTTGATGGCTTTGTTTGGTATTATCGCGACTATCGTTGGTTAACTTAGCTGCATTCGCTGCACTTTGTGCTATTTCTTGCACTGTAGCGCCCATTTCATTGATCGCTGCAGCAACTGAAATAGTTTGCTCTTTTTGTTTATCCAGCGCTAAGGAGTTTTGTTTTGCTTGCGCAAAGACATGATCAGAACTTTGACGAATACCATGGCTTTCATCAGCGACTTGCACAATGGCGGTTTCTATTTTCTCAATAAACTGGTTGAACCCTGACGTTAAATTATTGAGTTCAGGTTGAGGTGATGCTGGTAGACGATACGCTAAATTAGCATCACCGCGGCCTAAACGAGAAAACAACTCCGCCATTTTTGATAACGGTGAGGCTAAAGAGCGAGCTAACAAGTAACTTATCACGCTTGCGATAAGTGCTGTAATGATAGTAAATGTGAATATTTGCCACTCGAGGGTGTTTACACTTGCGAATACCTCGCTTTTTGGTACTTGAGCCAACACAAATAAGTCGGTGTTTTTAATTGGTGTGGCAGCAATCAGCGTGGCTTGTCCGTTAATATTTACTTCTTCTAAAGTAAAACCATTTTCATCAAGTAATTTGTTATGAATATTAGCACTGTAAATACTATCTATATTAACCTTAGCGACTTTAGCTGCATCTTTGTGTAGCTGAATTAAGCCACTTTTATCGGCAATAAACACAAACCCTGATTGCTCAATTTTAAATTGTTGTAGCAGCTTTTGCATATCTGTAATGCTTTTTGCTAAGCCTGCCAAGCCTAAACCATTAGGTTGTTGGTGGTTAACAAACATTTTTACATCGTTTTCAGACTCTTGATAAATACTAATTGAGTAAGGTTGCTTTGATTGTGTAAAAGCAAAAAACCAGCCATCTGCGGCATCATTTTTTAAAACACGTAAAAAGCCATCTTGATTCCAATATTGTGCAGTGTTTTTATTCGCCCATGAAGCCGTGGCAAGATCGTATTGGTCAACCAAACGATTGAGCTCTTTAAGTAATAGCGTGTCGTTGTTGTTGCCAGCATTTGCCCAATCTAAAATAAAGGTATTTGCCGAAAGCTGCTGTGCTGCACCAAGAAGTTCATTGATCTCGCCACCAATATGATTACTGATTGTTTGCAATTTACTTGGCAATTCAGATTCGATCATGCGTTGCTCAATAATATTCTTTGAGTTATGCAAAGACGTCAAACCAATTAATACAGCAACACAAATAGCAATAATGCTTCCAAGGGCTGTTATTTTTTGAGTAATAGAGAGATTTTGTATCGTCATGATAGTGCTTATATTTACAACTGAGGCAATGAGGGGAATTATTTTAGCACATTATTTATTTTCAGCTATTGATGATTAATTTGCACTTAAAAAAGCCCACAGCAAAATGCAAGTGGGCTTGGTTTCTAACAAGTGAAAGTTCTAGGACCCTTGGGTTAAACTATTTTTTTCATTGCAGACATGTAGCCGCGTAATTTTGCGCCTACTTTCTCAACAGGGTGCTCACGTAGAGCCGTATTTATTTGAATTAAAGTTTGGTTATCAACTTGATTACTTTGTTCATTTAATCCTTTACCAATAACATCAGTATCAATACCTTGCATAAATTCTTGTAGAAGCGGCAAACAGGCATGGTTATATAAATAGCAGCCGTACTCAGCGGTATCTGAAATAGTGCGGTTCATTTCAAATAACTTTTTGCGTGCAATAGTATTGGCTATCAGCGGCGTTTCATGCAGTGACTCATAATAGGCAGATTCTGCAATAATACCGGCCGCTGTCATGGTTTCAAATGCCAGTTCTACACCCGCTTTTACCATTGCCACCATTAAAATACCGTGGTCAAAAAATTCTTGCTCAGCAATTTCTACATCGCCTGCAGGGGTTTTTTCAAAATGAGTTTCTGCAGTTTCAGCACGCCATTTTAGTAAGTTAGCGTCATCATTTGCCCAGTCTTCCATCATTACACGTGAAAATGTGCCATCGATAATGTCATCTTGGTGTTTGTTATAAAGAGGACGCATAATTACTTTAAGCTCTTCACTTAGCTCAAACGCTTTAACCTTTGCAGGGTTTGATAAGCGGTCAAGCATGTTTGTCACACCGCCATATTTAAGTGCTTCTGTGATCACTTCCCAGCCATATTGAATTAGCTTTGAGGCATAACCGGCATCAAGGCCTTTATCAATCATTTTATCAAAACATAAAATAGAGCCAGTTTGTAGCATGCCACATAAAATGGTTTGCTCGCCCATCAGATCAGATTTCACTTCAGCGATAAATGATGATTTAAGTACCCCCGCTCGATGACCACCTGTACCTGCTGCATAGGCTTTTGCTTGTGCCAAGCCATGGCCCTGAGGATCATTCTCTGGGTGAACCGCAATTAATGTAGGTACACCAAAGCCGCGTTTATACTCTTCACGTACTTCTGACCCCGGGCATTTTGGTGCAACCATAATAACGGTAATGTCTTCACGAACTTGCATGCCTTCTTCAACAATATTAAAGCCATGTGAATAGGCAAGGGTTGAGCCGTGTTTCATTAATGGCATGATGGCATTAACAACTGCAGTATGTTGTTTATCAGGTGTTAAGTTAAGTACTACATCGGCTGTTGGGATTAACTCTTCATATGTACCCACTTTAAAACCATTGTCAGATGCATTTAAGAATGACTGACGACGCTCAGCAATGGCTGAATCACGTAGTGTATAGGCTACATCTAAACCAGAATCACGTAAGTTTAAGCCTTGATTTAGGCCCTGAGCGCCACAGCCTACAATTACCAATTTTTTACCTTTAAGTGCAGCAACACCGTCGTTAAATTCGTCTGCGCCCATAAATTCACATTGTGCCAATTGCGCTAATTGTTCGCGTAAAGGTAAGCTATTAAAATAATTTGCCATGATAAGTTTCCTATTAATTCAGTTTGTTAGATGCATTGCTTTTGCTTTGCTTGGAATAACAATATGGAAAATCTTTTCTTGCGTAAAATGATATATTTGAATTAAAGTGTTTCATAATATGAAATACTGGTGTTGTTATGGATCATAAGCATTTAAATTACTTTTTGGCGTTGGCAAAAACGCTTCATTTCTCTCGTGCCAGTGAGTTATGCCACATAAGTGCGCCCACTTTAAGTCGTAATATTAAGCAGTTAGAAGATGAAGTAGGGGTGATGTTATTCCAGCGTGATAATCGCAGTGTAAAGCTTACCCGCGAAGGCGTTGCATTTAAGGAGTATGCCAGTGCAACACTTAGTCATTGGCAGCGGTTTAAAGCTAATTTAAACGAACCGCAACAACATATTTATGGCAATGTGAGCCTTTATTGCTCCGTTACCGCGTCTTACAGTTTTTTGCATCATATTTTAGAGCAACTGAGAGCTCAGCATCAGCATATTGAAATTACCTTAAATACGGGCGATCCCGCCTTGGCTATTAACCGAGTGTTAGATGGACATGAATCTATGGCCATTGCAGCCAGACCAAGTAAATTACCAGCACAAATTGCATTTGTAGATATTGGCTACTCGCCATTGGTATTAATTGCACCCACTATTCAATGTCCGATCACAGAAAAATTAGCCACTAGTAGCGAAACTATTGATTGGTCTGAGCTTGAATTTATCGTTGCTGAACAAGGATTTTCAAGACAAAGGTTGGAGCAGTGGTGGCGAAAAAATAATGTCCAAGGAAAAATTTACGCGCAAGTGGCAGGGCATGAAGCTATGGTATCTATGGTGAGTTTAGGGTTAGGCGTGGCCATGATCCCAAAAATTGTACTCGATAATAGTCCGCTTAACGATAAGGTTCAGGTTTTAGAGTATAAAGGCGAACCACCACAAGGGTTTAAAATTGGTTTGGCTGTATTACATAAAGAACTAAACGACCCTGCTATTAGTGCACTTTGGAATATTGCACAAAATATGGGGGAAAACATAATATAGGCTTGTTGGATGATAAAAAACTGTTAATATAAACCGCTAATATTTATGTGTTTATTAACATCTTTGTTGTGATGTCTAAGAGTTTTAATTATGGATAATACGGTTTCACTTGCTCATTCTGCCCAGTGTTTAAAAAAAGCCATTCCGTTGATGGTTAAATACAAAATGCCTGTAACGCCAATAAATTATGCTATTTGGTACTGTTATGTACAGGGCGACAACCCACAACTAAACACAGAGCTTGATAAAGTCATCTCTTTGCACAATACGTGTTCAGCTCAAACCGCCCAAGAAATTTTTAATAAGCATATTAATGACGAAGAGCTTGCATTTTTTCAACAAATGTCTGAAAGGTTTCATGGCACCGTAGAGCAAATGCAGTTTGATCTTAGTGACTCCATTCAATATTCGAAAAGCTTTACTACCTCGTTAGTTGATTCACAAAATGAATTAAAAACGCTCTCTAGTATTAACTCATTTAATGAGATCCTTTCTTGCGTTGAGCGCCTAACTGACGAATCAATTGCGATGCAAGATTACGCCCGTGGATTCCAAACCAAATTAGCGCAAGCGTACAACGAAATTAAAGATTTAAAAGAAGCGCTTAGCGTGACCCAAGAAGCGGTTGATAAAGATTCCTTAACCGGATTATTTAATCGCGGTAAGTTTGATACAGACATTGTTGAGTTTTGTTTGCACGCCTCTTCACAAAATGAACACGGTAAATTAGCGGTGTTGATTATGTTCGATATTGATCATTTTAAACGTTTTAATGACGATTTTGGCCATCAAAAAGGCGATGAGGTACTCAAGCTAGTCGCTCAAAAAGTGCAAAATAGTGTACAAGAGCAATACAGAGCTTATCGTTTTGGTGGTGAAGAATTTTGTATTACGGGTTACTTTGAAAGCATTAATGATGCGATGGCATTTTGTAATCAGCTTCGTTTGAGCATTGCCAAATTGACGATTCGTAAAAAAGAAGACAGTAATAATAAACGTAATATTTCAGCCAGTTTCGGCATTGCTTTAATGGAACCCTTTAGTAAAAGCTGTTTATTAGTTGAAAAGGCAGACAGAGCACTTTATTTAGCTAAAACCCATGGTCGTAATCGGGTCGAAATAGCGGCCGATATGTAAACGTGTTCTGTTTGTATCAAATTTGTTAATGATTGTAACCCTCTAGAGCTTGTGTTCATACTACTTGCTACTATAGGGTCAAAGCCACTTTATAAACTAGCGATTAACTTCATGCGGTTCCATCTGAGAATAAACACATGCCTGTTATTAGTGCTATTAAGCACTAATGCGATTGCTCAGAAGCAGCAACATATATCCACTGATGAGCTTAACCTTAGTGTGAGTGTTGGTGTTGGGGTGATCACTAATCCTCTGTATGGTGCAGATAACATCCCCTTAGTTGTTATTCCGCAAGTGGCCTATTATGGTCAAAATTGGTTTTTTGATAATGGCCGCCTTGGTTATTCTTTTTTACAAAGCAAACAACATAACGTTAGTTTTGTGTCAGAAATTAACCCTGAGTCACGCTTTTTTATTGATTGGCATCCACAAAATATTTTCCCCTTTAAAACAACCGCTGAGAACGAGATATTAGAATCGCTACACACTGACTCACCTCGTCAAGTAAATATAAATAATATACAAAAAAGACGAGTCGCACTTGATGCCGGTATCAGCTATTTTTTTGTAAAGCAGCAGCAAGTATTTTCTGCGCAATTATTGCATGATGTAAACAGCGTTTATAATGGCTACAGGGGATCGTTGCAATGGCAATATCATCATGAGTTTAAGCAATTAACGTTAAAGTCGACTTTAGGCGTTAATTACAAATCAGCCCAACTAAATAACTATTTTTATGGTTTAAATAGCGCTGAATCTATTTATGGTGAAATAGAAGTTGGTAGTAGTTGGCAACCTTATGCTAAAATCGACGCCCGTTGGCCTGTAGATGAAGTCAACGCGCTTCGTTTTCATTTAGCCTATTATGACTATTCAGCAATGGATAGCAGCCCGCTTTTTGAACATGACTATTCAATGACCGCCTTTATAGGATTCGAACATACATTTTAATATGAAGTGTTTTATGTTGGTTGTGCTTGCAGCTTCATTTTTTAGCAACGTTAGTTTTGCAAAAGCCTCTTCACTTAACGTATCACCCAAAGTCTGTGTGGTTTCCGAACAACAAGAATTTTGTGATCTTGAGTTAAAATTTAAGTGGCAACTGTCAGCGGCTAGCGATGTGTGTTTATACCAACAAGATACACAATTACAATGCTGGCAAGGTGCAAAAAAAGGCCAACTTAGTTATAAAGCGCGTGTTCAGGTGGAGACCATATACTCCCTGATTAATCCCCATACAGGTGTATCGTTAGCGAGTGTGCAAATAGAAGTGCAAACCGCATACGCTAAGAAAAAACATCGGCTACGCTCACCTTGGAGCTTTTTTTAATTTAGGAGCAGTAAATGCCAAAGATATTACTTGTTGAAGATGATTTAGGGTTGCAACAATTAACCAAAGACTATCTTGAGCATAATGGCTTAGAAGTTGACGTTTTAGAACGCGGTGACGAAGTGTTTCCTTATCTTAGTGAAAACCACGTCGACTTGATCATTTTAGATGTAATGTTGCCAGGAAAAGATGGCTTTAGCGTGTGTCGACAAGTACGCGATAAATACACTCTCCCTATTTTAATGCTAACAGCAAAGGGTGAAGACTTCGATCAAGTTATAGGCTTAGAGCTCGGGGCTGACGACTACGTTATAAAACCGGCAGAGCCGCGCGTACTACTTGCTCGAATTAGTGCATTACTTCGCCGTGGACAGCCAAGCGTTAAAGCAATTGAAGAGCTACAATTTGGTGACTTATCAATAGATAAAACCAGCCGTATTGTAAAGCTGAGCGATGTTGAAATTGTCCTGACTTCTCATGAATTTGAATTGCTGTGGTTATTGGCTTCAAATGCTGGTGAAGTGCTCAGTCGAGAGCATGTCCATCAACATATGATAGGGCGTGAGTACGACGGGTTAGACCGCACGGTGGATGTTCGTGTATCACGCATTCGTAAAAAGCTCGGTGATAACAGTGATAAACCCTACCGAATTAAAACGGTGTGGGGGCAAGGCTATTTGTTTGTTTCTGATGCTTGGGATATGTAATAAATGCAAGGTATTAGGCTAGGTTAATGGGAAAGCTATTTATAAGCCTTTACGTGTATATTATTGCCTCTTTGTTTATTGTTAGTGGCGTTATAGAGCAGTTTTGGCCCTATGATGAATCTCAGCAAAGTGTATTGTTAGATGACGAATTCGGGCAGTCTTTATGGCTGCTTTCACAAACCCCAGATGGGCTTGAGCAGCTTAAACATAATTTTGATAGCCAAGTCATTGCCCAGCAAGATCTAGTGCTCCCACCTGAGCAGCAAGCACAACTATTTCAAAACCATTACCTTTATTTATATGATAAACAGCAGCGTATCGTTTGGTATGTAACGCTAAATAATTCACAATTGCTACAAGTAGGCCCTGTGGGTGTTAAACACAGCAGCTCAGGGACTGTGTTACCGTATTTACTGGTGTTGTTTATTATAAGTTTACCAATAGGTTTGTGGAGCTTTTTGTTGTGGCGAGATTTTGCAAAGCTTAGTCATGCATGCGAAGCGGTGGGTGGCTCGCAAGACTTTCAATTAAGCGATGGCTCAAAGTCATTCTTCTTACCCATCACCGATACATTGCAAGTAATGCAGCAACGTATTGAGTTTTTACTGAGTGCCCAGCAAGAGCTCACCTCTTCTGTATCTCATGAATTTAGAACGCCATTAGCACGGTTGAAGTTTGCTATTGCAATACTCGAGGATAAAACTCACGATACCAAAGCACAGCAGTATTTATCTGACATGCAAATGGATATTCATGAACTGGAGTCCTTGGTATCTGAAATGTTGGAATACGCCCGTTTAGACACACAGCAACCTAGTTTACAATTAGCCCCTTGCGATATCGTTGCACTAATTAAAACTAATATTGAAAAAGTAAACTTTGATACCCGTATTAAATTAACAACAACGCTACCCACTCAATTTATTTACTTATGCGATAGTCATTTTATGTCGCGGGTGCTGCAAAACTTAATCAGTAATGCACTTAAACATGCCTCGCAAAGTGTACATATTAGTTTAAGTACTGCCGATGAAAAGTTACTGCTAGTGGTTGAAGATGATGGCCCTGGTATTGCCTTCTCTGAGCGCGAAAAAGTATTTAAGCCGTTTACACGCTTAGATAAAAGTCGTGATAAAAAAACCGGTGGGTTTGGGTTAGGGTTGGCGATAGTGAGTAAAATTGTGTCATGGCATAAAGGGCAGTGCACGATTGAAGACTCTACACTGGGTGGGGTTAAGTTTATTATTAGCTTAGACTAGGGTCTGTTGATCTTTCAAGGTTGAATTTGCAGCAGTCTGTTTGGTATTTAGGCAAGGCAGCGCCTATGTGGTGTGGTTATTCCCCATAAATAGGCGATAACGCAGCATCAATGTCAAACAGGCGCTGCCCGAAGGGTTCTGCCTAGGGGCGATTTACTCTTTGTTGCTTGGTTTTTACTTAGCCCACTAGGTTACAAACCTCGCGCCGCGATTAAACCGCCCCTAGTTTGAACAAATTTTAATCCGCAAAGGTCAACAGACCCTAGTAAATTCCACACAATAAAAAAGCGCCGTAAAGGCGCTTTTTTGCGGTTTAAAACCAAAAAATCAACAAGTAGCAAATAGATAGACAGGCCACTTATAGAAAAGTTCTATTTTATTTACTATTTTTTTCTAGTAATGGCATCAACATTTGCTCTAAACCATTAAGCTTCACTTCGTACATCATTGCAAGTTGAGAGCCGAGCTTGCTATCAGGAAAGCCTTGCTGTTTAAACCACACTAAATAAGGCTCAGGCAGCAAAAGTAAGGGGCGTCCCGCATATTTACCAAACGGCATAATGGTATTAATAGCGACTTTAAGTTGTTGAGGATCCATTATTGACATCTTTTATGAGTAGAGGTGTTAAGTGTAAGGGATAATAAAGAAATAAAATAGGCTGTAACGGGCAAGTAACAGCCTATTGATAGAGGGAGTAGGCCCTCTAATTTGAGAATCTTATTGGTTAATTAAAAGCAAGGGGTCCAGTTGTGTATATTTTATTTAAATACACACTTAGGTATTAGCTTTACTAAACCAACACAGACATTTTACTTTATTTTTAAACCAATAAAATACGCTGATGTAAAGGAATGTAAATGCAATCTATTTGCATCTAAACCCTATTAAGGAAACAGGGTTTGCTTTACATGCTCTGCAAAACCGCTACCTGCTTCTAAGTAAAAGTTGTAAGTAGAGTCTATTCCCATTTCTTCTAATTCTTTTTGCTGATCGGGGTAGTTGGCAATCGCCGTTACTTGTCCTTTATAACCCGATGCTTGTAATTGCTCTAAGGCAAAAATATTTTGCATATGCTTAGGCATAGCTAGCATTACCATTTCAACGTGGGAGTGGTTAACACGTTGCCAAAAATCAGGATCGGTGGCATCGGCAATTAATACTCGGCGACCTCGCTTTACATGCTTATCAACTACCTCAGGCTTAATATCAATACCTGCAACAACATCCGGATGAGTTGCGTTTATTGTTTCATAGGCACCTGTGCCAATCCTACCCATACCAAAAATAACAATTTTTGTGTCATTTAAGTTTACTGGGAGCTCTTCAGCTAAGCGGGTTTTGCTTTCAAACTTTAATAAAAAGCGTTCAATTTTAACGTATAGCTCGTTAGAGCGTTTATTTAAAGGAGAAGCAATTACAAAGGTGATCGACACCGCAATCGCAATAACAGCAAGCCACTCAGAGGTAACCATGCCGGTAGATGCGGCAACTGCACACACAATCAAACCAAATTCGCTAAAGTTAGCTAGGCTAAATGCTGTTAACAAAGAGGTACGCGCACGAAGTTTAAATAGGTTGGTTAGTATGTAATAAAGCAGGGTTTTAATTGGAATAATTAATACCAGCACTAAAGCGACGACTAAGGAGTGGGCAGTAAGCTCTGCACTTAAACCAATGCTTAGGAAAAAGCCAACTAGCAATATATCTTTTAGGCTAAGCAATGACTTAGACAATTCACCGGCTTTTTTGTGTGGTGCGAACATCATACCTACAATCAAAGCACCTAAATCACCTTTGAGACCTGCAAATTCAAAGGCGTTATAACCTGCTACTAAGGCAAAGAAAAACCCAAATAGCGGCAGTAACTCACCATGTTTAGAGCGGTTTAACACCCAGTACATAACAGGGCGAAATAAAGGTAAGGCAATAATTAACCCTAAGGCCCAAATATTCGGCAACTTACCGGTACTGACCGCTAAAAATATAACCGCAAATATATCCTGCATAACTAAAATACCAATGGCTATTTTACCGTGCAGGCTTGCCATTTCACCGCGCTCTTCAAGAACTTTTACCGCAAATACGGTGCTTGAAAAGCTCAGAGCAAAACCAACTAACAGCGCACTTTGCCAACTTAAATCGACGAATAATGGCAGTGCAAAAACACCCAGTAGTAGCATAAAGCCACTAAATAAAGCGCTGCTTAGAATAATATGTAAGGTGGCCGGAGCCCAGACTTGAGGTTTTATTAAATTTGAAATTTTAAGCTTGAGGCCAATACTAAAAAGTAGCAGTGTAACCCCTAAAGATGCAATTGTTTCCAGCAGTTCCGTGCTTTTATAACCCGCTAAATTAAGAATAAATCCAGCCATAAGAAAGCCGATAAGTGGCGGCAATTTTAGCTGGTATATACCAAAACCGCAGACGAAGGCGGTAGCAAAATAAATTAGTTCCATAGTTATTAATACCACTTTTTTAGGCACTGTAGTGTAGCGAAAAACAATGCTTATTGACAATTAATCTACTTATTTAACGCAGTTAGTTGCATGATAGTGAGTATTTATCAAATGATTGCTACTGTCAGTTTATGCAGAGGTAAAGTAGCTTCAATGTATAAAAAATGCACGTATATGGCTAGTTTTATGGTAAACAGCATGTAAATAGCAGTTTTTCGCTGACAAGAGCTTTTAAATGTGGTTAAGATGCCATAACGAAGGAGTTTAAGCGTAAGCAAACATTAGAGTTGCTTAGCTTAAGGAGAGAATATGTTTAAAAAGATTTTAGCATCGGTAGGCATTGGTGCCGCCAAAGTAGATACTATTTTAGAGACCGAGCATCTTCAGCCAGGGCAATTATTTAACGCGCAAATTGTAATTACTGCAGGCGATGTGAGCCAAGAAATTACCGGTTTAGACTTAATGTTAGTTACCCGTGTAAAAGTGGCGAGTGAAGACGGTGATTATTTCACTAATCATGTGATTGACCAGTGGCGCATTACCGATATTGGTATTATTGAGCCCGGTGAAGTAAGAACTATTCCGTTTGAAGCCCGTTTACACTCAGAAACGCCTATAACCGAAATTAATGCAGGTTATAACCAATCTTATGTATGGTTAGAAACAGGCCTTGATATCGATCTTGCGTTTGATCCAACAGATAAAGACCATTTACACATTTATCCTAATGAAGCGGTTAAAACATGCATGCAAGCGATGGAAAAGCTTGGTTTTAGTTTAGTTAAAGCCGATGTAGAACAAGGCCATTTACGTGCCCCTACTTTTCAATCTGTATCGGGGTGTTATCAAGAGCTTGAGTATCAGTCTAATAGCCGCAGTTTGTTTGGCATAAAAGAAATTGAGTTGTCGTTTATTCCTGAAGCGCATAAAACCCATGTATTGATTGAATTAGACAGGGCATTTAGAAGTGATGGCTATGTTGATTTAACCATAGAGCATGACCATGTTAATTTATCGCAGTTATGTGATCAGTTAGAGCGATTATTCGCTTAATCGCTTTAGGGGCTTACTTTAGGTAAGCCCCTGTAATAAAAAAGGTGTTTAAATGGCGTTTAAATGTGAGCCATTCTCTGCGCTCGACTCCCAAACCCTGTTTTCAATCATGCGTGTACGTGTCGACGTATTCGTTGTGGAACAAGCATGTCCTTACCCCGAATTTGATGATCACGATATCGCAGACTCTACACGTCATGTCTATTTACTTGATGGGCTATCGGTGCATGCCTATGCCCGTTGTTATGAAAAAGATGCTCAGTACAGTGCGATAGGGCGTGTATTGGTTGCTCAATCACAGCGAAGTTCTGGATTAGGCAAACAGTTAGTCAATGAAGCAATAGCATGCTGTAAGGCGCAATGGCCGACTCGCGATATTTATATTGGC
This sequence comes from Pseudoalteromonas sp. MER144-MNA-CIBAN-0113, assembly GCF_040308965.1. NCBI lineage: Bacteria > Pseudomonadati > Pseudomonadota > Gammaproteobacteria > Alteromonadales > Pseudoalteromonadaceae > Pseudoalteromonas > Pseudoalteromonas sp. MER144-MNA-CIBAN-0113. The sequence continues at coordinate 4,793 of NZ_JBEOOG010000053.1, read as the reverse complement.
GCACAAACCTACCTACTGAATTTTTATCGCTCATTCGGTTTTGAATGTGTTGGTGATGAATATATAGAAGATGGCATACCCCATCAGGATATGATTTTAAAGCAGTAGTATCGCTCCACTAAAAAGGCCCACTGATGTGGGCCTTTTTTATGCATCTTTTAACTAGCTTAGTAGGGAATGTAAAAATACTAAGCTAATGGCAATAGGGCATACAAACTTAGTATACCAAGGCCATATCTTCCAAAATAACGTATTATGCACCTCAGGGTTACCTTGTTGAATCGCTTTTAGTAGTGACGATCTGTACCAGATCCAACCTACAAATATACAGCACATAAGCCCTAATAAAGGTTGTGCAACTTTGGTTGTTAGGGTGATCACTAAGCCAAATAAAGTGCCTAGGTTACACACAATGGTAATGCTCACTATGGCAATTAAAGCGCCTATTAACCACGTTGCTTGAACACGTTTCATCGCAAAGCGCTCTACCGTGTACGACACTGGCGCTTCTAGCATGGAAATAGATGAAGTTAGTGCGGCAATACTCATCAATGCAAAAAAAGCAAAGCCAACAAATAAACCTACACCACCCATGCCATCAAATAAGGCAGGCAATACCTGAAATACGAGAGTATCTTCAGAGAGAAGTTTACCTGTAGTTGCAGAGAATATTTCAACACCTTGCGCTTGTGCCACGTACATAGCAGGGATGATCAATAAACCCGCTACAAACGCTATAAACACATCAATTAAGGTTACATACGCGCCAAGGGACACAAGGTTTTCTTTTTTACTGATATATGAGCCATATATAATCATCACACTGGTGCCCAGTGACAATGAAAAGAAAGCTTGGCCTAAGGCACTCACTAACAATGTAGGGTCAAAAATAGAAGAAAAGTCAGGGACTAAGTAAGCTTTTAACCCCTCAACAGCCCCTTCTTGAGTCATCACGTAGGCAATGAGGGCAAACAAAATACCGAGCAGAGCGGGCATTAAGCGTTTAGACCATTTTTCAATGCCGTTTTCTACACCGCGGCTGATAATAGCAACAGTTAAAATAATAAATAAAACAGTGAAAAGAATATTACGAGTAAGCGACTGCTCACTTAACCATAAAGAGGCGGCATCAGCGCCTACTAATGTGGTTACCGGTTCTAAAGTGGCACTTAACATCCAACCGGCAACAATGGCATAAAAACTTAAAATAAATCCAGCACATAAAATACCACCAAAACCGACAGCAAAGGCAAATTGCTTTTGCCATGGTCGCGTGGTTAATTTAGTTAATGAAGAAACCGCATTAGCTTGCCCATGGCGACCTATCATCAATTCTGCCATTAGCGCGGGGTAGGCTAAAAAGAAAGCCAGTACTAAATACGCGACTAAAAATGCAGCGCCCCCATTACTTGCTGTTTGGGTCGGAAAACCCCAAATATTACCCAAGCCAACAGCTGACCCTGCCGCAGCCATTATAAAACCAAAGCGGGAGCTAAACTCACCTCTTACTGCACTCATATTATTCTGCTTCTCTATTTTTTCGACGCCGTGACAATCTACTGGAATTGTAATTAAATAAAAAGTGCTTATTTGTCTCTGTTGCACAATTATTGCGTTTTATTTAGCTGTATAAATAACACGTGCGTATTTTGATTATAAATAGCACAATTTTTTTAATTATATTTCGTTTATCAGCTTTATTGAGCATCTTTGCATTGTTGATTAATGTTCAAACTGAGCGATGGTTAATGTGAAACAGGCGCCTGAGAGCCGTTCACTTTTACTCACTTTTACGGTGCCATGATGCCAATCGGCAACTTTGGCGACGATTGCTAACCCCAAGCCATAACTATTATCACTGCGATTACGGTGGCTGCGTTCACGAAAAAATGGGCTAAATACTTTATGATTATTTTCTTGAGCAATCCCCGGTCCGTCGTCGGCGATGTTCACCACCAGAAAACGTTCTTGTACTGAAGCGGTTACTTGAATGCTGTGATTTGCAAAGTCGCAGGCATTATTAATTAAGTTGGTGATTGCTCTTGCCAGCCAATGTAAGTCAGCATAAACGGTATGTTCATCACATTCTAAAGAAATATTAAGCGAGCGAGAGGTTATTCTAGGCTCAAGTTGCAATACAATATCACTTAGGTATTGTTTAAGGTTTGCTGATGAGTAAGTAAGCTTATTCGCATTTTGCTCTAAAGTAGCAAACGTTAAATAGCTTTTTAGCATTGACTCCATATGGTCTAAGTCGGTTTCCATGCGAGTTAAATAATGCTTTATTTTATTTTCGTCATGACTATCAAGAGCGGCGTCGACACCAAAGCGTAAGCAAGCAATTGGAGTTCTAATATCATGCGATAAGCTGGAGGCCATTAGCTTGTTTTCAGCAACTAGCTTTTCAATTTGACTCGCCATACGGTTAAAGGTCAGTTCCACATCTTTTATATAGGTAAATCGAGAGGGGGTAATACGCGCTTTAATATTACCAGATGCAAATTGCTTTGCTGCTTCGTTTAACACCGTAAGGCGCTTTGCTAAAGGGGTAATAATAAAACCCATAAAAACACATAAGCCAGTGTAAAATAATAGCGTTAAAATAATATCGTTTCGTTGTGTGGCCTCATAGGGTTTATCTAAACGCATGGTTAAATGATAAGGACTTAACTCATCATTTGTGTAGAGCATATAAAAGCCTTGCTCGTCTTCGAGTATTAATCCGCCTTGGGTTTGCATTTTATCTAATAGCGCTAAGGGCAGTGCCAGCGACTGATTTAATTTGTAGTTAAGTATAAGGTCAAAGTCAGCGGCGAGCTTTGTTACTTGTTGTGGGCGAGCATCGGGTTTTAGTGTCGTGAGCTGTTTACTTAACCCGACAATAATCTGGCTTTGAACGCTAAACTCATCCAAAGGCGCATGCGCTTGTTGGCTAAATGCATCAATAAGCCAACCTAAAACAATAATTGAAAGCAGCGCACTGCCTAGTAGTGAAATATAAAACTTTTTCATTGATGCTATTCCATAATAGGCTGGGTGTATTGAAGTGACTTTTATTACTATCGCGCTAATTATTTTAAGCACTCAGGCATTAAAACTTACCACGCTGTAGTCACAAACAAATAACCACGTCCCCAAATGGTTTTAATTTTTTCTGGTTTTTGTGGGTCATCATTAAACTTTTTACGCAAGGCAGAAATAAGCACATCAACGCTTCTATCTAGGCCATCATATTCCCTGCCTTTGGTTGCTTTAAACACCGCATCGCGTGATACAACTTGTCCTGCATTACTGGCTAAGTAATGCAGTAATAAATACTCTGCGCTTGAAATGTTCACATCCTGTTGGTTAAGGGAAACGTTGCGTGACTCGGTATTAATACTTAATTGACCGATATTGATCATATTTGCTTGATCATCGGTTTTAGGCGTGTCGCTACTATAGCGCAAGGCCGATTTAATGCGTGCAAGCAATGCGCGAGGGCGTACCGGTTTTATTATGTAATCGGTAGCACCGACTTCCAGCCCAATGACTTCATCCATTTCTTCATCGCGGGCAGTAAGCATTATAATTGGGGCATGATAAAAGCTACGTAGCTCACGACATACACTAATACCATCAAGCCCTGGCAGCATAATGTCGAGTAAAATAAGTTGTGGGTTTAAACGTTTTACTTGGCTTATAACCTCATCACCTCGATGACATACATGTACAACATAGCCTTGCTCTGTTAAATACTCAGTGACCCACTGTGCAAGAGAAATATCATCTTCAACCAGTAAAATAGTACCGTAATTATCCATAAGCTTTCTTCGCATACCTAAATGATGTTTAGCTATCATAATGTTTATAGTGTGTGACTAAAATAACCGCCAACGCCGCTTTTTTTGCCTATTTTGATACACCCATTGTAATTTTACTTCTGTGACGGCAATGACTTGTGATGTATTACTGTCAAATAGTTCAAACGAAATACTTTGCGTTGAGTCAAAGGCATAATTAAACGAACCTTGTCGCTGTTTAAGCCAGCACTGCATAATGTACTTTGAGGTGGCATCGCGTAGACAATAATTTCCCACTTCTACTTGCTGCCATGACAAAACAACATCGGCGTAACAGTGACGTCCTTCACGTAAGGCCACACAGGTATCAGGTACTGCACTCAATTGAGCGGGTATTTGCACTGGGGCTGCCAGCAAAGAGCCTGAATAACTAAACAATAAACAGTAAAAAAATCTAAAGTACATAACGCACGCCTACCTTGGCTTTGTGTTGATATCCTTGGGAAATAATTGGGCTGTCATCAATTTCTTTTGAAAACCACGTCGTTAACCAGCCTGCTAAAAAGACCCAATCTTGATTAATGGGATATTCAGCATGAAATTCAAACATAATACTGGTACTGGCATTGGTTTGATAAATAGGGCGAGTTGCGTTTGCTTCATCGCTATCAATACCAAAATAATAGTTTGTAAAATCTGCAGAGTAGGCACTTAGGCCAATACCAGAGCGAAACTCCCAATTACGCCAAGGCTGAATATGACTAAAAAATACGTTTGCCACCCAGCCATTATGAGCACCAGATATATCATGTAAGTATTCAAGGGAAATTTGTGAGTTTTCAAATCGACGTGTTAATCGAAGGCCAGTATCAAAATCATAGTTACGTTTTTTGATACCGCGCAGTGGCTCAATAATGCCATCGTTATAAATACCTAACCTGAGCTTCGGATAAGAAATTACTAATTTAAAGGAACTAAATGCTCGTTCCATGATCCGATCATTCGACCAAG
>NZ_JBEOOG010000052.1:0-27664 GCF_040308965.1 Pseudoalteromonas sp. MER144-MNA-CIBAN-0113 | reverse complement strand
GTGGCTAAGACGGGATTTGAACCTGTGACCCCATCATTATGAGTGATGTGCTCTAACCAGCTGAGCTACTTAGCCATCTTTTTTGTTAACACTTCATCGCTGAGTGCGGGGCGTATTATGCTGATATGCCCCAAATTCGTCAACACCTTTTTTGCAAAAAAACACTTAAGTTGGTTTGTTTGCAGGAAAAATAGGCTAACAGGCTACTTTTTAATTAAAACGTTGCTTTTTTAACACTCTTTGTGAGCTTTGTATTGTAATTTTGGCTTTGCCTTACAATTCTAAGCCTATAGTAAGGGTAGACTAATTATTACTTTTATTCGGCTGAAAAATAAAAAGGCTCGTAAAAACGAGCCTTTAAAAACAATGAGCCACTTAACGTGGTGCAATGTTTAATTATACGTTGAACAAGAAGTTCATTACATCGCCATCTTTAACAATGTATTCTTTACCTTCTTGGCGCATTTTACCTGCTTCTTTTGCACCGCTTTCACCTTTAAATGCAATAAAGTCATCAAAAGCAATTGTTTGTGCGCGGATAAAGCCACGTTCAAAGTCGGTATGAATTTTCCCTGCTGCTTGTGGTGCAGTTGCACCCACTGGGATAGTCCATGCACGTACTTCTTTTACACCCGCAGTAAAGTAAGTTTGCAAATGTAGTAGCTCATAGCCACCACGAATAACAAGGTTAAGTCCTGGCTCTTCAAGACCTAGGTCAGCCATAAACTCTAATTTGTCTTCTTCGTCAAGCTCAGATAGCTCAGATTCGATAGCTGCACACACAGGCACAACAACCGCATCTTCAGCGGCGGCTATTTCACGGACACGATCAAGTAGTGGGTTATTTTCAAATCCGTCTTCAGCCACGTTAGCAATATACATAGTTGGCTTAATAGTTAAGAAGTTAATAGGCGCAATGGCTGCTTTTTCTTCTTTTGTTAGCGCTAAAGAACGTAAAGTTAAGCCTTCATCAAGATGCACTTTTACTTTTTCAAGTACCGCATTTTGCTCTTTAGCGTCTTTATCGCCACCTTTTGCTTTTTTTGCATTACGGAACATTGCTTTATCAGCACTGTCCATATCAGCAAGAACTAGCTCGGTGTTGATCACGTCAATATCGTCAGCAGGGTCGATAGTACCAGCAACGTGAATAACGTTTTCATCTTCAAAACAACGAACTACATGGCCAATCGCATCTGTTTCACGGATATTTGCTAAAAACTGATTGCCTAGGCCTTCACCTTTCGATGCACCTTTAACTAAACCTGCAATATCCACAAATTCCATACTGGTTGTAAGAATACGTTGTGGGTTAACAATTTTAGCAAGTTCGTCTAGGCGAGGATCTGGCACCGGTACCACACCTGTATTAGGTTCAATGGTACAAAAAGGAAAGTTAGCGGCTTCAATACCCGCTTTAGTCAATGCATTGAAAAGTGTTGATTTACCAACATTAGGCAAGCCAACGATGCCACATTTAAAACCCATAGTAAGATACCTTGTTTAGATTCGTTTAATACGTGCGACCGTATACCCAAAAATTAGGGTTTAAACGAATGTAGTCTGTTTTGTGCTTTTAACACACCGTCTTTAGCAAGTATTTCCATACAACGAACTGCTTCATCAACTGCGGCATCCATTTTTTCTTGATCGTCCTTGGCTGCTTTACCAAGCACCCAACCGGTGACCATTTCGCGATGTCCTGGATGACCTACACCTATGCGTAAGCGCATAAAGTCTTTTTGATTTGCCATTTTTGCAATAATGTCTTTTAAGCCATTATGACCGCCATGTCCGCCGCCTTTTTTTAATTTAGCAACGCCCGGGTCTAAATCCAATTCATCATGGGCAACAAGTATGTCTTCCACGGGGATTTTAAAAAAATTGGCTAAACTACTCACCGCTTTGCCACTTAAGTTCATGTAAGTGGTGGGGATCAGTAATTTGAATTCTTTGCCTTGAATAATCACTTTGCCAGTAAGGCCGTGATATTTAGGGTCGTGTTTTAGCGTGCAGTTGTAGCGTGCAGCGAGTTCTTGAATGAACCAAGCACCTGCGTTGTGGCGTGTATTTGCGTATTCGGGGCCTGGATTAGCCAGGCCCACAAGCATTTGAATAGAATTCAAGGTGCGAGACCTTAAATATTATTCTGCAGCGTCTGAAGCGTCGTCTTCAGTTGGAGCTGCTTTGTTAGCTTTGATAGTAACGATAGACTGATCGTGGCCTTCGCCTTTACCAAGCTCAACAGATTGAACACCTTTAGGGAACGCAAGATCTGTAAGGTGGATTGAATCACCAGCAACAAGATCAGATACGTCTACTTCGATGAATTCTGGAAGTGACTTAGGAAGACAAGAAATCTCAACTTCAGTTAACTGGTGAACAACAGTTGCACCTAACTTAGTTACTTTCTCTTCACCGATGAAGTGTAAAGGAACCTTAGTTACTAGTTTATGAGCTGCGTCTACACGTTGGAAATCAAGGTGAGTAAGCTTAGGCTTGAAAGGGTGACGTTGGATATCTTTTAAGATTGCTTCAACTTTCTCGCCACCTACATTTAATGTAAGGATGTGAGTGTAAAAGCCTTCGTCTTCTTGTGCTTTGATCATATCTTTATGAGCAAAAGTAAGCGATACCGCTTCTTTATCAGCTCCATAAAGGATTGCCGGCACTTTGTCTTCGCGACGTAGGCGGCGGCTCGCACCAGTACCAGTTTCTACGCGAAGTTCAGCGTCATAAGTATAAGTTGTGTTAGACATGATGTCTCCAATAATTAAAAGTGTTAGGGCCTTTGCGACCAAGGTCCCTAGCCAAAAGGCGCGCTATCATACCACTGCGGGTTTATAAAATAAACATCGCTTACAAAAAAAGCGCCAAAAGGCGCTTTTATACTCATTAATGTTTAACTTTAGTGTTCAAACATTGCCGAGATAGATTCTTCGTTGCTAATGCGACGAATAGTCTCTGCTAACATATCTGCAAGCGTTAATACTTTAACAATATCAAGGGCTTTTAGTTCGTCAGACAGTGGAATTGAGTCAGTTACAATCACTTCGTCAATCACAGAGTTACGTAAGTTTTCTGCAGCTGTACCAGAAAGAATAGGGTGAGTAGCGTAAGCAAATACACGTTTAGCACCATGCTCTTTAAGGGCTTCAGCTGCTTTACACAATGTACCACCGGTATCAATCATGTCATCAACAATAATACAATCGCGGCCTTCAACGTCACCAATAATGTGCATTACTTGAGAAACGTTAGCTTGAGGGCGACGTTTATCGATAATTGCTAAGTCGGTATCGTTTAATAGTTTTGCAATTGCACGGGCACGCACCACGCCACCAATATCAGGTGATACAACAACCACGTCATCAAAGTCGCGGTTTTTCATATCTTCTAATAGTACAGGGCTACCAAATACGTTATCCACTGGTACATCAAAGAAGCCTTGGATTTGCTCAGCGTGTAAATCAACCGTAAGAACGCGGTCAACACCTACACTTGATAAGAAATCCGCAACCACTTTAGCTGTAATTGGTACACGGGCAGAACGTACGCGACGATCTTGACGAGCATAACCAAAATAAGGGATAACAGCAGTGATACGACCGGCAGATGCACGGCGTAACGCATCAACCATAACGATAAGTTCCATCAGGTTATCGTTAGTAGGGGCACAGGTTGATTGCAAGATAAAAACATCCGAGCCACGAACATTTTCATTAATTTGAACACTGATCTCACCGTCACTAAAACGGCCAACAACAGCATCGCCTAATTCAATATATAAACGTTTTGCAACTTTTTGAGCTAGGTCAGGTGTTGCGTTACCAGCGAAGAGCTTCATGTCAGGCACGGTAGGGTTCCTCAGGCACTGAATTTTTGGACTAACTTACATTGAGTGAACAAAGTAGGTTAACTTATGATTACTTGTACGTTACTTCATTTATCAATGATGGCGGCTAACTCCGTATGAGCAGGAGAGGTACTAACGCTGGATGCGATAAAACCCTGCCAAGTATGGGGGAGGTTAGCAAGTACATCTTGTGCTTGAACTTGGCTAGCAAATTCAACAAAACAACATGAACCTGTTCCGGTCATCTTTGATGGGGCGTATTTTAGCAACCACTGCAGGGTTTTTTCAACCTCGGGGCACAGCTTTTTCACTAAAGGCTCACAATCGTTGGTTAAAATTTGCTGTTGCCAGTCGCCAGAAAGTTTTGGCGTATCACGTTTTAAATCAGGGTGAGTAAATATTTGTGCTGTGCTGACATGTTGATTTGGGAAGACAACACAATACCACTTTGGCGGCAGTTCTAGGTACTCTAATTGCTCGCCAATGCCATGTGCTATGGCACTTTTACCTTTAATGAATACAGGTACATCAGCACCGAGTTTCAGGCCTAAATCAGCCAGTTCATCTAAAGATAGGGCTGTATTCCAAAGCGTATTAAGGGCTAAAAGTGTTGATGCGGCATCGGATGAACCGCCTCCAACACCTCCACCCATGGGTAAGCGTTTAGTTAAATTTATTTTTGCACCCATATCCACTTTACAGTGGGTTTGTAATAATAACGCCGCTTTGTAAATCAAATTGTCGGTTAGCGCAATGCCATTGGTGTCGCCGCTAATGCTAATATGAGTATCCGTGCTTAGTTTAAAATGGAGCTCGTCACCATAATTTAAAAACGTAAACAGAGTTTCTAATTCATGGTAGCCATCATCACGGCGGCCATTAATGTGTAAAAATAAATTAAGCTTAGCTGGGGCAATCAGCGAAAATTCAGTGTGAGTATGCATAGTTAGTTAAACTGCCAGTCATAGAGTTTGATTTTAATTTTAATCTTTTCATGGGTTAAGGTTAAAGCATTCGGTAACCAAAAACCGTATTTTTGGACGTAACTTGTGTAACTTATTTGCCACTTTTTGCCATTATCATCAAACCATAACACGCTTTTAGCACGCCCTAACTGATCAATTTCTAGGGTGTGATCGTCAATGGTAGCTTTTAACCATGGGCCTGCGTTATTAACCGGTAAAGTAAACCCTGTTAAACGTTGTAAAAGTGCACTGGCGTTACTATCAAAATACGGTTGGTCATCAAAGATTAATTCGGCGCCGACTGCGGTTTGTTTAAGCGATAAAATCCGTGTGCCAATAAACGTGGTTAACACTAAATAATTACTATTTTGTGTTTGTTGCCAATTTAAGTTGGCAGATTGGCGCTCATCTGGGCTAATAAACGCAAGTTTACCGTCTACTTGCCAAGTTTTTTGCTCGCCAAGGCGCAACTTCCAGTCTTCGTAAGGCTCTGTTTTGTAATTGTTTTTACTTGCGCAGCCGGTTAAAAATACAAATAGCAGTGTTAAAATCAAATATTGTCGAGTCAAATGTTGTTCCTTACTTTCCATATTCCTGAGATTTTTGATAAAATTGCCGCCTATGTAGTAGGGCTCAGCAATATTTGGCAGATATGACCATAATAGCACTTGGTATTAATCACAAAACCGCATCCGTAGAATTACGAGAAAAAGTGGCCTTTTCGCCTGAGCAAATTTCAGAGGCGCTACAACAATTAAGTGGCCATGCCGACTTTAATGAAGCAGTTATTGTCTCTACCTGTAATCGCACTGAAGTGTATTGTAGCCTTGCGCAGCAAAATTCCCAAACATTGTTGCAATGGTTGGCCAGTTTCCATGGTTTAGATGAACATGAACTGAGTAAAAATATCTACTGTCATGAAGACAGCGCTGCAATAAACCATTTGATGCGTGTAGCCTGTGGGCTTGACTCGCTGGTGTTAGGCGAACCACAAATTTTAGGGCAAATAAAACAAGCCTATAATAGTGCCAAAACTCATGATGCGGTGGGCGTTACGTTTGATCGTTTGTTTCAAAAAACGTTTTCGGTGGCAAAAGAAGTCCGTACCGAAACCAACATTGGTGCCAGTGCAGTATCGGTCGCCTTTGCGGCAGTTAATTTAGCAAAGCATATTTATGGAAAGCTGGATAAAACTAAGGTGTTACTCATTGGTGCCGGTGAAACCATAGAGCTGGTAGCAAAACATTTATACCAAAATGAGCCGCAAAAAATTACTGTTGCCAACAGAACAATAGAAAGAGCGCGCAGTTTAGCCGATGAAGTATCAGCCGATGTTATTGCGTTGGCACAATTGCCTGAACGTTTGCATCAAGCTGATATTGTGATTAGCTCCACCGCCAGCACTTTGCCCATTATTGGTAAAGGTGTAGTTGAGCAAGCACTGAAACAACGCCGCTATAAGCCGATGCTGTTTATTGATATAGCTGTACCACGCGATATTGAAAGCCAAGTCGGTGAACTCGACGATGCCTACTTGTACTCGGTCGATGACTTACAAGCCATTGTTAGTGAAAACATGGCTGCTCGTGAGCAAGCGGCAGAGCAAGCACAAATTATTATTAGTGAGCGCACCAAAGAGTTTTTTATGTGGTTGCGCTCGCTTGATTCAGTGGATTTAATTCGCCACTACCGTAATGATGTACAAACAACAAAAGCAGAACTTGTAGATAGGGCGCTTAGTCAGCTAAATACAGGTAAAGACGCAGAAAAAGTAATTTTAGAGCTGGCCAATAAATTAACCAATCGCTTAATGCACGCGCCTACCCGTGCCATCCAAGATGCAGCGAAAAAAGGTGAAGTGGCTCAGTTAAACCAATTGAAAAAAATGTTAGGTATAGATCAGGAATAACAGTTAAATGAAAGAGTCCGTTTATCGTAAATTAGAAACCTTAGTTGAGCGCTATGAAGAAGTTCAAGCGCTACTAAGTGACCCATCGGTCATTAGTGATCAAAACCGCTTTCGTACTCTTTCAAAAGAATACTCTGAGCTTGAAGAAGTGGTGAAAACGTTTTTAGCATACCAGCAAGCACAAGAAGACTTGAGTAGCGCTGAAGAAATGCTAAAAGATTCAGATCCTGAAATGCGCGAAATGGCACAAGAAGAATATAAAGAAGCAAAGGCACAAATTTCGACTTTAGAAGACGACATTCAAGTGCTTATGTTGCCTAAAGATCCGAAAGACAATAACAACGTGTTTTTAGAAGTTCGCGCCGGAACAGGGGGCGACGAGGCCGCTATTTTTGCTGGCGACTTGTTTAGAATGTACAGCCGCTACGCAGAAACAAAAAAATGGAAAGTAGAAGTTGTGACGACCAACGAAGGTGAACATGGCGGCTACAAAGAAGTAATTGCTAACATCAGCGGTGAAGGTGTGTATGGGCAATTAAAATTTGAATCAGGCGTGCACCGTGTACAGCGCGTCCCAGAAACTGAGTCACAAGGGCGCGTACATACCTCAGCCTGTACTGTTGCTGTCATGACTGAAGTGCCAGAAGCCGAAGCCATAGAAATTAATACCGCCGATATTAAAGTTGATACCTTTAGAGCATCGGGCGCGGGTGGTCAGCACGTTAATAAAACCGACTCTGCCATTCGTATTACTCATTTACCAACCGGTGTTGTGGTTGAGTGTCAAGATGAGCGTTCTCAACATAAAAACCGTGCAAAAGCGATGTCGGTATTGGCAGCGCGTTTGCAACAGGCTGAAGATGAAAAACGTCATGCTGCTGAGGCGTCTGAACGTCGTAATTTAGTGGGCAGTGGCGATCGTTCTGAGCGTATTCGCACATACAACTATCCGCAGGGGCGTATTACCGATCACCGTATTAACTTAACGCTTTATCGTTTAAACGAAGTGGTAGCGGGTGATTTAGGCGCTGTGGTTGAGCCGCTAATGCAAGAGCATCAGGCCGACTTATTAGCAGCGATGGGCGACGATTAATCGTGAACCTCACTGTTGAAAACGCTATTACTACCGGTGCTAATTTATTAGCATCAAGTAGTGATAGCGCAAAGTTAGATGCTCAAGTACTACTGCTTAATATTTTACAAAAGCCACGTAGTTATTTATTTACTTGGCCAGAAAAACAATTAACGGATGAGCAATCACAAGCGTTTGAGCGTGCATGTGAGCGTCGTTTAAACGGCGAGCCTGTTTCGCACATTACAGGGTATCGTGAGTTTTGGAGTTTACAGCTTGAAGTAAATCCAACAACACTCATTCCTCGCCCTGATACAGAAACCTTAGTTGAGCTTGCGCTTTCATGTAATGTACCAAATGACGCTAAAGTGCTCGATTTGGGCACAGGCACTGGAGCAATTGCACTTGCGCTTGGTAGTGAAATGCCTACATGGGATATTATTGCCGTTGATCGTATTGATGATGCGGTGGCACTGGCCAAACGTAATCAAAAACGATTAGCGATAAATAATGTGTGTGTTGAACAAAGCAATTGGTTTAGTGCGTTAAATAATAAAAAATTTGATCTAATTGTAACCAACCCTCCCTATATAGAATATAACGATAAACACTTGCACCAAGGTGATGTGCGCTTTGAGCCTTTGTCTGCATTGGTTGCAGATGATGCTGGATTAGCTGATATTAAACAAATAATTACACAATCACGTGACTATTTACATTCTAATGGCTATCTTTTAATTGAACACGGATTTGAGCAAAGTGCAGCTGTTCGCCATATATTCAACCAAATGGCGTTTATAAATGTAAGCACAGTGAAAGATCTTGGTAATAACGACCGCGTAACTTTCGGACAATGGCCTTAACTTATTAAAAATAGCCCCGTTGTTTGTTTGCATATGTTTTAAGGAACTCTTTGTGATGGAAGATTTTTTATTTTCAAATGAACAACCACCTGAAGTAGTAAGTGAAGAGCAAGGAACATGGAAAGTTCTAATTGTTGATGATGAACCCGAGGTTCATGCTGTTACGCGTTTAGCGTTGAGTGATTTTAAATTTCAAGATAGACGTTTGGAGTTTATTAGTGCTTATTCAGGCGCAGAAGCGAAAAAGTTGATTGATGATCATCCTGATGCGGCCATCATCCTACTCGATGTTGTTATGGAAACAGAGGATGCGGGTTTGCAAGTAGCAAAATACATTCGTGATACCGTTAAAAATAATTATATTCGCATTATTCTACGAACCGGGCAGCCAGGCCAAGCACCCGAGCGCCAGGTAATCGTAAATTACGATATTAATGACTATAAATCTAAAACAGAACTTACCGCACAAAAATTATTCACCGTGATGATGGCTAGCCTTCGTTCGTATCGCGATATTATTTCTATTGAGCAGTCACGTGAAGGCCTAGAAAAAATAATCACTGCTTCGCGCAATATTTTTGCAACCCATTCAATGGATAACTTTATTGAAGGCGTGATGCAGCAGCTTACTTCTTTACTAAACGTTGCTGATGAAGCCATGTATGCCACCACCTTAGTTGCGCAAAATCCGTCAGAGGAATTAAATAAAAAACTGATTGTTTGCTCTGGCACTGGTGATTTTGCTAAGCGCGAAGGGGAAGAGCTAGAAACAGTATTAGCAGCAGATCAACTCTTAGCGTGCCAAGAAGCCCTAGCTAACAAAGCAATTGTTTATAAAGATGACTATTTGTTTGCCTATTGTAGTAGTAAATTTAATCATAATTCGATGTTATTTGTATCCGGTGTGCCATCGAAACTGACAGATACGCAACGAAATCTAATCGAAATTTTTTCTCAAAATGTGCAGTTGGCATTTGAAAATGTACAATTACATACTGAAGTTGAAGCTACCCAACAAGAACTTGTTTATCGTTTAAGTGAAGCGGTTGAACAACGCTCATGCGAGACGGGTAATCACGTAAAGCGGGTTGCTTATATTTGTTATGAGTTAGCAATAGGATATGGGTTATCTGAAGAGCAAGCGAATTTAATTCGTTTTGCATCGCCTTTACATGATGTGGGTAAAATAGGTATTCCGGATGCTATTTTAAATAAACCTGGCAAGTTAAACAGTGATGAGTGGGACGTTATGAAAACCCATGCAGGTAAAGGCTACGCCATTTTAAAAGATTCACCGCGTAAAATAGTCAGCGCAGGGGCCTTAATTGCACAGCAACATCACGAAAAATGGGATGGGTCTGGTTACCCTTGCGGCTTAAAAGGCGAGAGTATCGATATTTTTGCTCGCATAGTGGCATTGGCCGATGTGTATGATGCACTGCGCCATAAACGTTGTTATAAAGGTGCGTGGACACTTGAAGAAGCGGTTGCGGAGATCAACGCAAATAAAGGAACGCATTTTGACCCTAAACTTGTTGATGTATTTAATGATAAACTTGAAGAACTTGAAGCGGTACTTTTACGCTTTCCTGACAAAACACATAACTAAACAGAAGTAACAATACATATGGATTATTTAGCATTAAAACACTCACACATGGCCATTGCGCTAGTGAGTATTATTTTATTTTACGTACGTTCTTTTTCTCGTATGGGCAGTGGCAGCCTTGCCAAAAATAAATTGGTTTTTATTGGTAGCCACAGTATAGACACTTTATTGATTGTCTCAGCCATCGGTTTAATGGCAATGGCTAAAATAAACCCATTAGAGCAGCTTTGGTTATTAGAAAAAATTATTCTAGTTATCGTTTATATTGTTGTGGGTATTATTAGCGCTAAACAAACGACAACCGTTCCAAAAATCGTATTTTTAGTACTTAACACCGCTGTTATTTTAGCTATTGGTTACTTAGCAACAGCGAAAGCACCGCTGTTGTTATAATTAACAATGCCTATTTAAGCTTTGCACACCAAAGGTGTAAAGCTTACCTCTTCAATTCATTTCTGATTATTGGTATCTAGCTTTAAAATTAGGTAAACTACGTCCTCGTTTTCTAGAATGTTGTAGTATGAATGACCACCCTCGGGTTTGATGAACACGATGAATCTTATATAGAAGATGCTTACGATGATTTTTTGCCGCCGGCTATATATCGTTGTATCAAAGCGGAAGCTAAATGGGACCCTCAAATAGACTTAACACCAAGTCTTGAAATACTCACTGCGTTTGAGCAGCAAATAGAGTCTATTTGTCAGCAGATGCCGGACGAACACGATCGCCTAGATAAACTACTTGATAGCTTTTATAGTGAGTGGCTATTTAGTGCATCAAGCTTGAAAGTTCCTGAGTATAAGTTAAATAGCATCAGCTACACCTTGTCTATGCGCAGTGGCACACCGACAACCTTAGCTATTTTGTTATGCCACTTTTTACAGCATGCTAAACTCGATGCCAGTGTAAGCATAACTCAAGGCGAAGTGGGCATTCACGTCGCAATGAGTGATGAAGAGGGTTATCTTGTTGACCCTAGCAGTGGCCAACAAAGTTGGTACATCATTCCTGAAAATATTGATGAAGAAAATCCTCAAGAACAAGAGCCTTTAGAGCTTATTTTTGAAGACGAAGTGTATAAATTATTTTTAGCGCAGCAAAAATGGTCTTTCATTAGTGAAAATAAATTTGGTCATGCATTAACTTGCGTCGATTTATTAATGGAAATGTTAGGTGATGATCCCTATGAGCGACGCGACAGAGGTTATTTACTAAATCAGCTTGGCTGCCCTAAAATGGCACGAGATGATTTACAGTTTTTTGTTGATGAATGTCCTGATGATCCTGCTATTGAAATCATTCTACATCAAATTGAAGAACTTGAAGACAATCATAAAACTCACCACTAAGAATAAAAAATAGGAAATGCTATGGCTGATCCCCAAACTGCATTAATTACCAATGATGCCGTTGTACTTGGTTTATTGGCGATTATTTTAGGGTTTATTTTCAAAACCTCAAATAGTCAACGCCCAGGTCTTGTGGCATTTTATAAATATGTACCGGCATTATTGCTGTGTTATTTTTTACCATCGTTGTTAAATACCTTTGGTATTGTTGATGGCTCGCAATCGAGTGTGTATTACGTTGCCTCGCGGTATTTATTACCTGCGTGTTTAATTTTATTAACCATTAGCATTGATTTAAGAGCGATTATTAACCTAGGTCCTAAAGCATTAATTATGTTTTTAACCGGCACCGCAGGTATTGTGATTGGCGGCCCATTAGCTATTTTAATAATGAGTGCTGTTTATCCAGAAGCGGTAGGTGGACATGGCCCTGACGCTGTTTGGCGTGGTATGACAACCATTGCAGGTAGCTGGATTGGTGGCGGTGCAAACCAAGCATCTATGAAAGAAATGTTTGAAGTGGGCGGTGATATCTTCTCTGCTATGGTTACTGTTGATGTGATTGTGGCTAATCTATGGATGGCGGTATTATTATTAATGGCGGCTAACCATAAAGCGATTGATGCCAAAGCGGGGGCCGATACTACTGCGATTGAAGATTTAAAACAGCGTGTTGAAAAATACCATGCAGAGCATGCCCGTATGCCAACGCTGAATGATTACATGATGATTATTGCTATTGCCTTTGGTATTACTGGTTTAGCACATTTTTGTGCTGATATTTTAGGACCGTTCTTTGCCAATAATTATGCGTGGGCAAAAGAATACAGTTTAAATAGTAAGTTCTTTTGGCTTATTGTTATATCGACCACTATAGGCATTAGTTTATCGTTTACCAAAGTACGCCATATTGAGGCGTTTGGTTCATCGAAAGTGGCGTCAGCATTTTTATATATCTTAGTAGCATCGATTGGCCTGCATATGAATGTGATGGCGATTTTTGATTCACCAATGTATTTTGTGCTTGGTGCAATTTGGATGCTAACTCACGCCAGCTTAATGCTGATTGTTGCTAAACTAATTAAAGCGCCGTTATTTTACATGGCTGTTGGCTCTCAGGCCAATGTAGGTGGCGCGGCCTCGGCCCCTGTTGTGGCCGCTGCGTTCCATCCGTCACTGGCACCGGTCGGCGTTTTATTAGCAGTACTTGGCTATGGTGTAGGTACATATATGGCGTATATTTGTGGATTAATGATGCAAGCAGTTGCACCATAAGGAATTAAAATGAACAACCAAGTTATTAATATCAATGAAATAGAACTGGCAAATAATAAACCTTTTGTTTTATTTGGTGGCATGAATGTGCTTGAATCACGCGACTTAGCGATGCGTATTGCCGAGCATTATGTTGAAGTGACCACTAAATTAAATATTCCTTATGTATTCAAGGCGTCATTTGATAAAGCCAATCGCTCGTCCATCAATTCTTACCGTGGTCCAGGCATGGAAGAAGGCTTAAAGATATTTGAAGAGATTAAAAATACCTTTAATATTCCGCTTATCACCGATGTGCATGAACCTCATCAAGCAGCACCGGTTGCAGAGGTTGTTGATGTTATTCAGCTACCGGCGTTTTTGGCTCGTCAAACAGACTTGGTGGTTGCAATGGCTAAAACAGGCGCGATCATTAATGTGAAAAAGCCACAGTTTTTAGCCCCACATGAAATGCGTCATATCATTACTAAATTTAATGAAGCAGGCAATAATAATGTGGCCTTGTGTGAACGTGGTTCAAGCTTTGGCTATAACAACCTGGTGGTTGATATGCTAGGTATGGATGATATGAAAACCATGGCGCCCGTTATATTTGATGCAACTCATGCACTGCAGCGTCCTGGCGGTCGAGCAGACTCAGCCGATGGTCGTCGTGCTCAAGCTGCTGAACTTGCCCGTAGCGGTATGGCATTGGGTATTGCAGGCTTATTTATTGAAGCGCACCCCAATCCAAATGAAGCAAAATGTGATGGCCCCTGTGCATTAGCATTGAGCAAGTTAGAAGGGTACTTATCGCAAATGAAAGCGGTGGATGATTTAATCAAGAGCTTTGCCCCTCTTGATACCAGTGCTAGCGATTTATAAAGTTGATTAGCACTTTAAAAAGCGACTTAGGTCGCTTTTTTTATGGCTTGAATATACTCTTTCCTAGCATAGGTATATAATTCACCGCATAAGAAAAACTAATTCTAAGCTTGGTTGCCATGTCAAGACGAGTTCCTCCATTAAACGCGCTGAAAGCTTTTGAAGCTGCAGCACGTCATTTAAGCTTTACTAAAGCCGCAGAAGAGTTGTATGTCACGCAAGCTGCGGTGAGTCATCAAATAAAAACGCTTGAAGAGCATTTAGGCTTAAAGCTTTTTTTACGTAAAAACCGCTCGTTATTATTAACCGAAGAAGGCCAAGGTTACTTTTTAGATATTAAAGAGATTTTTACTCAGCTAATAGATGCAACTGAAAAGCTATTAGCTCGTGGTGCCAAAGGCTCGTTAACCGTAAGTTTAACCCCCAGTTTTGCGATTCAATGGCTCATTCCTCGATTGAGCTTATTTAACGAATTACACCCAGAAATTGATGTGCGAATTAAAGCCCAAGATCAGGATGAAAACTCGTTAACAGACGATGTTGATATCTCAATTTATTATGGTCGCGGTCATTGGAGTGGGGTGCAAGCCTATAAACTGCACACTGAGTATTTAGTACCTTTATGTAGCCCGTTACTGTTAAGTGGCCCCAGAGCGCTTAACCAACCCAGTGATTTGGCAAACCATACCTTGCTACATGACACCACCCGTAAAAACTGGAAAACCTGGATGAAAACTGCCGGTGTACGTAACGTACAAGTTAACCAAGGGCCTATATTTAGTCACTCTTCTATGGTGTTACAAGCTGCGGTACATGGCCAAGGTGTTGCAATTGGTAACAGCGTACTAGCAAAACCAGATATTGATGCAGGACGTTTAGTGATCCCGTTTAATCACAGTTTAGAGAGTAAGAATGCCTATTACTTAGTGATCCGTGAGTCACAAAATGAATTAGGCAAAATTGTATCGTTTAAAGACTGGATGTTAAGTTTAGTTGAGCAGGAGCAAGAATATTAATGAGCATCGAATGGGTTAGAAGTAGTCAGCAACCGGCAATCGCACAGTTTATATTTGCTCATGGCGCAGGGGCTGGCAGTGATTCTGAGTTTATGCAAATCATGGCTAAACAACTTAGTGAGTACAGTATTGACGTTGGCTTGTTTGATTTTGAATATATGCAAATTGCTAAACAAACTAACAAACGTCGCCCACCAGAGCGAGCGCCTAAACTACTTACTTATTTTGAACATATAATGACTCAAGCTGATGCAAATTTACCACTATTTATAGGGGGTAAATCAATGGGCGGGCGCATGGCGTCTATGCTTGCTTGCTCAACCTCGCATCCTGTTTTAGGTGTGCTTGCGTTTGGTTATCCGTTTCATCCTCCGGGCAAGCCAGAAAAACTGCGTACTGATCACTTTGCAGACATACCGTGTCCTTTTTTAGTATTACAGGGTGAACGGGATACCTTTGGTACCCGCGAAGAGCTTGCAACAATGGCAATGCCAAAACAGCCGCAGTATATATGGCTGACTGATGGGGATCATTCATTAAAACCGCGTAAAAAAAGTGGCGTGACTGAGCAACAAAACCTGAATGCTGCAGCTATGCAAGCAGCAAGCTTTATAAAGAATACGCTTGAAAATTTAAAAGAGGATAAACATGGTTAAACTATTTTTATTAGCAGGCAGCTTTTTTTGTATGCTTTCAGTGATACTGGGCGCATTTGCTGCTCATGGTCTGAAAAGTCGTTTATCAGAGTACTCCATTGGTATTTTTAAAACCGCCGCTGAGTATCAAATGGTACATGGGCTGGCGTTAATTGCAGTGGCTATTTTAATTAAGTGGGGTATGCACCTCAGCATGGCGGGTGGTTTTTTTATTGCCGGTACACTGTTATTTAGTGGCAGCTTATATTTGTTGGCCTTAACAGAGTTAAAATGGCTTGGCCCAATTACTCCCTTGGGTGGGCTGTGCTTTATTATTGGTTGGATAGTTATTTTAGTGCAAGTTGCACGATTTAAGTTTTAAAGAGTTTAAGGGTTAATATGTCTAGTGTTGTGATTTATTGTCGTAGTGGTTTTGAAAACGATGCCGCTGCTGAAATAACGTTTCACGCTGCCGAACAAGGATTTGCTGGGTATGTAAAAGCAAAACCAAATACCGGTTATGTTATTTATGAATGTTTTGAAGCGCAGCACAGCGACGAAATAATCAAAAAAGTTGATTTTAAAAATATGGTGTTTGCACGCCAATGGTTTGCCGGTAACCTAATTGAAAATATGCCCGTAGAAGATAGAGTAGGCGCTATTGTAGATGCCGCAAAAGATTTTACTTTGTGTTCTGAGCTTCGTGTCGAAACACCCGATACCAACGAGGGCAAAGAGTTACTGACTTTTTGTAAAAAAATATCGACCCCGCTTAAAAAAGCCCTCGAGAAACAAAACACTGTATTGCGTGAGCCAAAAGCAAATCGCCCAGTAATGCATGTGCTGTTTTTAGCTAATAATACTGCGTATGTGGGTTACTCATATAGTTATAACAACTCTCCTTTTTTTATGGGGATCTTACGTTTACGTATGCCAAGCGATGGCCCAAGTCGTTCAACGCTTAAGTTAGATGAAGCGTTTAATGTGTTTATTCCTGAGCAACAGCGTGAGTCACGCGTACAAGCTGGGATGCGCAGCGTTGATTTAGGTGCATGCCCAGGTGGCTGGACTTATCAGTTAGTTCGCCGTGGTATGTTTGTTAGCGCGATAGATAACGGCCCAATGAACGAAAGTTTAATGGAAACGGGTCAGGTAAAGCATTTTAGAGAAGATGGTTTTAAATACCGTCCAGAAAAAAGAAACATCACTTGGTTGGTTTGCGATATGGTAGAAAAGCCGACTAAAGTGACTAACTTGATGATTGACTGGGCAGTAAATGCTTATGCAAAAGAGCTTATTTTTAATCTGAAATTACCGATGAAAAAACGCTTTGATAGTGTGTATGAATGTTTAAAAATGATCAGAGAAGAAATGGCGAAGTACGGCATAAGCTATGAACTTCAAGCTAAGCATTTATACCATGATCGTGAAGAAATAACGGTGCACTTAAATGTCACTAAAGTGCCACAGAGTTTATATAGTTAATCTATTAGTGAGTATAAAAAATGGGCCAAGTGGCCCATTTTTTATTTTAACTACGGTATTGTGGTCGGTAATTTTCCACCCATAATCGTGTGGCACCACATACCGCCACAGGCATAACAATTAAATTTACAAATGGGATAGCGGTTAGCAGCATCACGGCAAAGCCAAACCCATAAGATAACCCTTGTTTGCTTTTTAAGTCATTTTTCATTTGTGTAAAGCTAATTTTGTGATTATCAAAAGCATAATCTTTATATTGCACCGCATACATCCAGCAGGTAAAAAGCACCCATAGCACTTGGCCTATTACAGGTAGTACCCACAATAAAATAAAAAAGCCGATAGCGCGTGGGAGGTAGTAGCAAAGCTTAGTCCATTCTCGGCCCAGCATTCGCGGAACATCTTTAACTAAATCAGCTAATCCGTCGTCGTTAATTTTTTGACCAGTTAAGTAAAGCTCTACCTTTTCACTTAGTAAGCCATTAAAAGGTGCGGCGATAAAGTTAGTAATAACGGTAAATAACATACTGTAACTAAACAGCACCACCAGCACAGCAATTGGCCACATTAACCATTCGAGCCAACTTAGCCATTCTGGGAGAATGGCGTTTACGGCATTAAAGCCATCACTCAGCCAGCCAAATAAAAAGAATAAGGAGCTACCAAATAATAAAATATTAATAAGTAGGGGTATAAGTACAAAGCGTTTTAGCCCTTTTTGACTAATTAACTTAAACCCTGAAAAAAAATATTCCATACCTTGTGTTATTTGCACACTAACCTCATCGATTATTACTATTTTAGCTATTATAAATAGCTTGATGATTTTAAACAGTACTTTTAAGTAACAAAGTATTTAATAAAGGGTATTTACAGATGGTATGTAAATAAATTATTTGTTGATAAGTATATTTCAAATCGCCACCTTGTATTGAATGGCAAACGCTCGTGAAATAGACGAAAATAGCATAGATGCTGATTTCAATATTATGTATAGTCAAAAGACTATAATAAATTATTATAAACAGGCCCTAAAATAGAGCGACGCATTTAGCGTTAGTGATTGTTGAGGAATATAATTTGATTGAAATAATGAGAGTCAGAAAGCTGCTTTCTCAGCAACAAAGTATATTATCGAAAATAGCACTCGGTGCGCCACTTGATGAGGTACTGGAAAATATTTGTTTATCTATTGAGGAGCTTATTGAAGACTCCTCTGCAAAGTGCTCTATATTAACGCTCAAAGGAGAGCAGCTATTTCATAGCGCGGCACCTAATATTGCACAGGGTTACTGCCAAGCAATTAATGGTGTGAAAATAGGGCCAACTGTCGGTTCATGCGGTACTGCAGCCTATGAAAAAAAACGCATTATAGCCGCAGATATTTCAACATCGCCATTATGGGATGATTATAGAGCATTGGCGTTAAGTTATGGTTTAAGGTCATGTTGGTCTACCCCCATTATTTCAACAAAATCAGACATATTAGGCACTTTTGCAATTTATCATGACAGCGCAAAGTCACCGACACCACAAGATTTAGAATTAATAGATTTTTTTGTTGATTTCACCAGTATTGCTCTTGAAAAGCACACCGAGTCACTAAGATTAAACGCGTTGCTTTTTGAATTACAGCAAAGTAATGAAAAGTTTAAAGCCTTTACAAAAGTGCTTCCTGATCTAACCCTCATTTTGAGTGAAGAGGGGGAGTATACCAATGTTTACGGCACAGCTAATGAAAGTTTATATTTAAGCCAAGAGCACGTTATTAATCAAAATGTCAGAGATATTATGCCTCCTGAAGATGCAAATCCTATTCTGGCGGTGATTGACAAAACGTTGCAAACTAATGAAGTTCAAGTGTTTGAATATCAGCTCAATATAAAAGGTAAGCAGCTTACATTTGAAGGGCGAACAGCTCCCCTTGAAAGTTACCAGCCTAATAACCCGTCACTGAGACATGTGGTGTGGATGGCCAGAGATATCTCTAATCGCAAAGCTGCCGAAGAAGAAGTACAACGGTTAGCATTTTTCGATCCGCTCACTAACCTTCCTAATCGCAGAATGCTCAATGATAGGCTCAGTATGTATGTGGAGCGAATTAAGCAGTCTGATCATTCTGGCGCACTCTTATTTTTAGATTTAGATAATTTTAAACGCATAAATGACTCACTAGGTCATAATGCAGGCGATGAAATACTGGTTGAGTTATCACAACGATTAACAGCTATTTTGAACCCGGCAGATACCCTCGCACGAGTCGGTGGTGATGAATTTATTATTCTTATCGAGCATGTCGGTGATAGCCACATGCAAGCTAATAGTGAATCTGAGTTGATTGCTAAAAAAGTACAAAGTGTCTTTTATGAAAAATTTGAAGTGGGCGATTTAGCGTTTCAGGTCAGTTGTAGTATTGGTATTTGTTTGATTAACACGAGCAATGCCATAACCGCTAATATTTTAAAATTTGCAGATACCGCTATGTATCGCTCTAAAATGAAAGGCGGTAATAGTAGTAGCTTTTACGACCCCGCACTGCAAACCTTACTGGAAAATCAAACTGAGCTTGAAACTGACATTGTTAGGGCTATCGCGTGCGATGAGTTTTGTGCTTATTTTCAGCCACAATTAGCAATTGATGGAACCCTTGTGGGTGCTGAGGCATTAATAAGGTGGAATCATCCAACCAAAGGACTTATCCCTCCTAATGCATTTATTCCAATTGCCGAGCAATTTGGCTTAATTCAAAAGTTACAAAATATTGTATTAAGAGATATTTGTATTTTACTTGAAACACTTCGAGATAATAACTTACTCTATGACAGTTTTAGCGTATCAATTAACATTAGCCAGTGTCAGTTTAATTCTTCCACTTTAAAAGGTGAGCTATTTAAAGCAATTGAAGCGTTTGACGTCTCGCCAACTCGAATTAAATTAGAGATCACTGAATCAATGTTAGCGGGTGACTTGATGGGGACCGTAAAGCAAATGGAAGAATTAAAATCGCAGGGATTTGTGTTTTCAATTGATGACTTTGGTACGGGCTACTCGTGTTTAAAACATTTAAGCGTGTTTCCTATTGATGAGTTAAAAATTGATAAAAGCTTTGTTGATAAAGTGCTCAATAGCGCATCGGGTCAAAGTATTGTGCAATCTATTATTGGCTTAGGTCATAGCTTAAATATTAACATTGTGGCCGAAGGGGTCGAAAGTGCTGAGCAACTAACAATATTAAAGTCGATGGGCGTGAATGCAGTGCAAGGTTATTTATTTGCAAAACCATTAACCCACAGCAACTATTTAACATGGCATAAACAGCATCAATAACCCTGTATTTATCACTAACAGAGCGACAGGTTTAGTTGCCCTAATCGATAAGCCGCGTTGTTTGCGTACCCACTGCGCAGCAACGTTTAATAACGTACCGCGCTTTTGCTAAAGCAAAAATGTATATTTTTTGTTTGTTTGATACCGTGATGTAATTTATCTTTTATTATTGTGTAACTACTACACAAATCATTCCTGAGGCATTGGTTTAGCGTTTTTAACGCGTTAAACTAGTCAGGAATTGGCAATAAGTCTACTTGTTGTGACATTACCTAAACGTGAACATGACAAGTACTTAAAACTCGCTTTTGAGTTGCTTTGTCGTTTGTTGAAACTAGGGTTTAGTGTGATGTCATGGTGTGTCGCTATGTCGGTAACTTTAAAGAACCATTAGGAGCGATAAATGAATACCACTAAAGCAACTTTAAAGTCGGGTGAAACACATTCTTCCCGAGTTAAGTTTCTGAATGGGGTTGATATACCCGTATTTTTAATCAGTGGCGGTATATTAGTTTTATTTGCCGCGCTGGCCCTTTACGACATTAAACTGATGTCTGATTGGATAAATACGGCCTTTGCCTTCTCAACCAAAATATTTGGCGCCTTTTGGCAAATCCTACTTTTATTAACCTTTGTGATTGGCATTTTCTTAGCTATCGGCCGCACTGGCTCAGTGGTACTGGGTGGCTTAAAAACCCCTGAAATTTCTACCTTTAAGTGGATAAGTATTATTATGTGTACTTTGCTTGCTGGTGGCGGCGTATTTTGGGCCGCAGCAGAGCCAATGGCACATTTTATTTCTCCGCCACCGCTATTTGGTGGTGAAACAGGCACTAACGATGCCGCCTATAACGCCCTTGCACAAAGCTTTATGCACTGGGGTTTTTTAGCCTGGGCTATTTTAGGCAGTTTGACCGGCATTGTTTATATGCATCTCCATTACGAAAAAGGCTTACCACTTAAACCACGTACTTTGCTTTACCCGGTATTTGGCGATCGTGTTATGAAAGGGTCGCTTGGTACAATTGTTGATGCATGTTGTGTACTCGCTGTGGTTGCTGGCACTGTGGGTCCAATTGGTTTTTTAGGCTTACAGGTGAGTTTTGGCCTAGATAAATTGTTTGGCATTCCTGACACATACACCACACAAGTGGTTATTTTATTTAGTTTAATTGGTATTTATACACTTTCAGCGGTAAGTGGCGTTACTAAAGGTATTCAGCTGTTAAGTCGTTTTAATATTGTTTTGGCTGTAGTGCTGATGTTGTTTATATTACTGATGGGGCCCACTGCGTTTATTATTGATAGCTACATTCACTCCTTCGGTTTGTACTTAGATAACTTTATTCCTATGGCTACGTTTCGTGCCGATAAACCATGGTTAGACTGGTGGACTGTGTTCTTTTGGGGCTGGTTTTTAGGTTATGGCCCTTTAATGGCGATGTTTGTTGCGCGTATATCGCGTGGCCGAACTATCCGTGAAATGATTTTACTCATCTCTGTGGTTGCCCCTGTGATCACCTGCTTTTGGTTTACCATTGTGGGTGGCTCAGGCATATTTTTTGAGTTAAATAATCCAGGTGTTATATCAGAACCTTTCGCAGGGCTTAATTTACCAGCGGCATTGTTAGCCATTACTGAGCAGTTACCCATGGGGTTTGTTGTGTCTGTATTATTTTTAGTACTGACCACTATTTTTGTGGCAACAACCGGTGACTCAATGACGTACTCGGTATCTATGGTGATGACCGGTACCGATCATCCGCAAATATCAATTCGTGTGTTTTGGGGGATTATGATGGGGGCAGTGGCTGCATTACTCATCTCAATTGGCGAGGGCGGAATCTCAGCCTTACAGTCCTTTATTGTGGTGACCGCGGTGCCAGTTTCTTTTGTGTTACTTCCGTCACTGTGGACAGCACCACAAATAGTTAAAAAAATGGCAGATGAGCAAGGGCTCTAATAGCACATAAAAAAGGCGCTCGTTAGCGCCTTTTTCTATTTTATACATCACTTAAATTTTAACAAAAAACAGCCACATTTCTTCAGGCCACACAGACTCTACCGCATTAAAATAATTTACTAAAGAACAGTTTAATTTGTTGATTGAGCAAGTTTGTTAAGTTTTCTCAAACTATTTAATTATTTTAAAAATGAGGCCAGCTCGTCAACGTGCGTTTGAGTTTCATTTATTAAAAGTCCAATTTGTGCCGCTGCTTCGTTTGACGTTTTGGCAAGGTTACGTACTTCGTCAGCAACCACGGCAAAACCTCGTCCAGCTTCACCGGCTCTCGCAGCTTCAATGGCCGCATTAAGAGCAAGTAAATTAGTTTGATCTGCCACGGCATTGATGGTGGTGACCGTAGTTTGAATTTTCCCTAATACGGTTGACATTGATTGATGCGTTCCAGTAACCAATTTGTTTCTAGAAGAGACATTACTACCAAATACAACGTATTTAGAAACCTTACCGTTTAAATCGGTAATAGAAGAAATAATGCAATCTAGCGTTACGTCTTCATTTTGATGCGTCAATGACATCATTACTTCAGTCGGCTTGCCTTGGTTGAGTATTTGAATACGTGAAGCATCTAAATGATCCCTTAAATTACCAAACACACTCGCTATGTTTGAGCCCTCAGATATGTTTAATTGCTTTTTGGTTTATTTGTTCAAGTACTTGGCGCTTAATTTCGCGAATATCTGAACTGACGCCCACAAACCCTGTGTGCTGGCCATTATCATCAAATGTTGGGTTTACCGACAGAACAATCCAATATGGCACACCATTTTTATCAAAATTTAGTATTTCTTCATAAAATGGTTGTTTGTTTTTAAGGTTTTTTGAAATCCGCTTAACGGTTTCTTTGTCTGTTTGTTCTCCCTGCAAGAAATTGCCTGGTTTTTTGCCTTTTACTTCTGCAAGTGTATAACCTGAAAGTACTTCAAAGCCAGGGTTAACATATTCTACTAAGCCATCTTTATTGGTAATAAGTACACTAGTACTGGTATTGCTGACCACTTTAGATAACAGTTCAAATTGCTTATAGTCTTCAACTTGTGATTGTTTTGATAATACAAATGCAGACAACAAGGTATTATTGAAGTTAAAAGTAGTGTGGGCAACATTATAATAAATATTGTCTTTTACAGATAAACACAGTGAACCGTGTTCGCTATTTAAAGCATCTTGTAAAACGTTTAGCAATTTAGTGTTTTCTTTGGGCAGTAGTGCAGCGTCGGCACTGTTCGACGTATCTAAATTATTCGCAACAAGCTTTGAGTTATCATCGAAGACTGCATAGATACCTTCACCTAAACTCAGAAGTGTTTGCCAAGCTTGCTCATCTAACACTCTCACAGGCTCAGGTTTAAATACATGAAGCGAGCATGTATCAAGCTCTTTTAATGTAAGCGGGCTAATGTGTTGGGTTAAAAACAAGTTATTTCCACAAGCAATGGTTTTGCTTGTTGGATTATAACGTTTATTTAAATAAGTTAATGTATTAGTGTCATTAGTTTGGTTAAGTGTCTTACTTAGCGATGTAAACTCATCATTCACTGCAATAACAGTGTTGTCGTTGTTAACGATAATCGCAGCTGCTTCGTGTGTACTAACTAGCTGTTTTGCAAACGCCTGTTTTCTTTTTTTTGGGCTAAACCACATTATTTATTCCTAATTTACACTCTAATTGATTGCATTATGCGCCCGTCATAGTATATCTAGGTCAAACTATTGTTTTTTATTTTGCAATAATAATTTTGTGTCGGTATTTTTTAAAAGTAATGACATAAAACATAGTTATTGTTCATTTGTTACAATGCGTTATAGTTTGCTAACAAATAAGAAAATAAATTAGAGATAACCTATGCAGTTAATAGATTTAACCCCTGATGATCCCGATGTGATTAATGTTTTTTCTGATATCGACAGACTTATTAATTCTTTATATCCAGTAGCGACAGCACAGTCATTGTCTGTTAGTCAATTGGGCCAACCCAATGTCTATGCAATAGGCTTGAAAAATGAAGAGGGGATTATTGCTTGTGGGGCGATTGTTATGCAGTTTGATACCCAGCCCTATGGTGAGATACGCCGTTTATATGTCAAACCTAGTTATCGCGGAAAAGGCTTATCGCGCCGTATTATGCAAATATTATTACACCATGCTGGCGAAGAAGAAATCCCAATCATAAAGCTAGAAACAGGGCCAAAGCAAAGACAATCAATCCATCTTTACGAGAATTTAGGGTTTGTACAATGTGCCCCTTTTGGTGAATACACAGAAAACCCGAACAGCCTATTTATGGAGCTTGCGCTCAGCTAATAATACGCTATTTACTGTTTTTCTTTATCAATTTTAATCCTCACTCGTTACGAGTAGAAATACTTGTTGGACATGAATCGCTATTTTTCTTTTAATGCGCGCAACTAGCCGGTTTGGCATTCATAAATAAAAGAGAAAGATAAATGAAAGAGACAACATCACTTGAACAAGCTCGTACGAGCTACAATGTTCGTCATTGGAGCCAAGGTTTTTTTGGTATTAATGATCAAGGTGATGTGTATGTTGCGCCCAAGGCTGATGCCCCACGGCAAACCATTGCATTAACAGACATTGCTAAGCAACTTGAAGAAAAAGGCTTAAGTTTGCCGGCGTTAGTTCGCTTTCCACAAATTTTACACCATCGCGTGCATAGCTTATGTGGTGCATTTAATACTGCTATAGAAAGCTATGGTTACCCAAAAGACTATTTATTAGTTTACCCAATTAAAGTTAACCAACAACGCGAAGTAGTTGAAGAAATTGTTGCCAGCCAAGCACAAGTAGAAAAAAAACAGCTGGGTTTAGAAGCAGGCAGCAAGCCAGAGTTATTAACCGTATTAGCGCTGGCTGAAAAAACCAGTGCGGTGATTGTGTGTAATGGCTACAAAGATAAAGAATATGTGCGTTTAGCGTTGATTGGCGAAAAGCTGGGCCATAAAGTGTATATCGTACTTGAGAAACTGTCTGAGCTGGATATGGTACTTAGCCAAGCTAAAGAATTAAATGTAAAACCACGCATTGGTATTCGTGTGCGTTTAGCATCGCAAGGCAAAGGTAAGTGGCAAGCCAGTGGCGGAGAAAAATCTAAGTTTGGTTTATCTGCTTCTCAAGTGCTGTATGTAGTAAACCGTTTAAAAGAAACAGATCAGCTAGATTTAGTCCAACTGGTGCATTTTCACTTAGGTTCGCAAATGGCCAACATTCGTGATGTGCGCTTAGGTGTAAGCGAGGCTGCGCGTTTTTATTGTGAATTACGTAAGTTGGGTGCACACATAGAGTGTCTTGATGTAGGCGGCGGTTTAGCGGTTGATTACGACGGCACGCGCAGTCAATCACACAACTCAATGAATTACAGTTTAGCTGAATACGCAAATAATATTGTGTACACCATCGGTGATATTTGTAAGCAGTATGAACAGCCTTTCCCTACCATTATTTCAGAGTCGGGAAGAGCATTAACGGCGCATCATGCAGTGCTTATTTCCAATGTAATTGGCACCGAAACGTATACACCAGAAGAAATAGAAGCACCAGCTGATGATGCGCCGCAGCTACTTAAAAACATGTGGACGTCATGGCAACAACTGCATGTGCTTACTGATGACCGTGCATTAATTGAAATTTTTCACGACAGCCAAGGTGATTTAGCCGAAGCGCATAGTCAGTTTGCGATGGGATTATTAGATTTAACCCAGCGTGCATGGGCAGAGCAAATAAACTTACGCGTTTGTTATGAACTCAATAAATTAATGGATAACAAAAACCGTTTTCATCGACCGATTATAGATGACCTTAATGCGCGTTTAGCGGACAAGTTTTTTGTAAATTTCTCATTGTTCCAGTCATTGCCTGACGCGTGGGGAATTGATCAAGTGTTTCCAGTATTGCCATTAAGTGGTTTAACCGAAGCACCGCAAAAGCGTGCGGTGTTATTGGATATTACTTGTGACTCAGATGGCGCTTTAGAGCATTATGTAGATGGCCAAGGTATTGAAAGTACGTTACCAGTACCTGAATACTCAGCCGATAAACCCTATTTAATGGGATTTTTCTTAGTAGGTGCCTATCAAGAGATTCTAGGCGATATGCATAACTTATTTGGTGATACGCACAGTGCTATTGTCAATATGGATGAGCAAGGTGTTGCCAGCATTACAGAAATTAACCACGGTGATACTGTTGCTGACATGATGCGTTATGTACATTTAGATGTTGAAGGTTTTCAGCAGTCTTATGCGCAGTTAGTCAGCGCAAAAATTGCAGTAGATGAACAGCAAAGCGTCCTCGACGAATTGCAAAGCGGCCTTGACGGCTACACTTATTTAGAAGAGTTATAAGCAATGTCTAGCTTGTTTGGTCATGTTGACCACTCATTATACTCAAATGGGATGACGTTTTTACGTCGTCCTATGGTACAAAACATTAACGCCATAGACGCCGATGTAGTAGTACTAGGCTTACCGTTTGATTTAGCAACCTCTGGGCGCCCTGGTGCCCGCTTGGGGCCAGATGCAATTCGCAGAGCGTCGGTGCATTTAGCATGGGAAGATACTAAATATCCGTGGACGTTTCCTTTGTTTGAACGGCTAAAAGTAGCGGATGCTGGCGATTTCACCTATCCGGTAGGCGATCCTGAGTATTTTACTGCCCAGCTAGAAATGGCGGCAGAGCAAATACTTCGCCAGGGTAAAACATTATTAGGCTTAGGTGGCGATCACTTTGTTACGCTACCGCTGTTGCGCGCGCATGCAAAAATTCATGGCAAAATGGCGTTAGTGCATTTCGATGCGCACACCGACACCTACAGTAATGGGTCGCGTTTTGATCACGGTACTATGTTTTATCATGCGCCAATGGAAGGGTTGATTGATGTTAATCACAGTATTCAGCTCGGTATTCGTACCGATTTTGATCAAAGCAAGCATGAGTTTGCAGTGATTGATGCTATGCAGGCCAATGATCTTCATGCGAATGATATTGCAGCGCAGATTATTGAGCGAGTGGGCGATTTACCGGTTTACTTAACCTTTGATATAGATTGTTTAGACCCTGCCTTTGCGCCAGGTACAGGTACACCAGTATGTGGTGGTTTAACTTCTGATAAAGTGCTGAAAATTTTACGTGCACTCAAAGGCATTAATATGGTGGGTATGGATGTAGTTGAAGTATCGCCTTCTTATGACCAAAGTGAGCTTACCGCGATTGCCGCAGCAACGATTGCCAGTGAATTACTGCATTTGTGGGCACTTAAGCATAAATATTAATATGTTTTAATGTAGCTCAAAAAAGCGCCAATTTGGCGCTTTTTTTGTTTTCAGCCCCTAAACCACCTACTTCAGTAGGTGGTTATCATCAAATGGCTTTGCCTGTAAAAAGTACTCATGTTAA
>NZ_JBEOOG010000051.1:0-28108 GCF_040308965.1 Pseudoalteromonas sp. MER144-MNA-CIBAN-0113 | reverse complement strand
GTAGCTTGGCTGTTAGAACTCAATCTGTACGAGTGCCCACACAGATGATTGCTTTATATTGTTAAAGAACGTTGCGACATTGTCGCTAGGGATGCGTATAATACATCCTTTATTTTTCTAGTCAACACTTAATTTTAAACTTTCTTGCGATGATTTAAACTTAAGTTTTACTTAACTCTCTGAGTAGCTCATGCCTCGCTATGCGTTGCGCTCTGCCGTCTCAGTGGGGTCGCATTATAGGGAGAACAGATTTTTACGCAAGTACTTTTTTAAAGAAAAACTAAAAAAACACACTGTTCGGTCAGTATCTGAGCTAAAACTGATAAAACAGCTAGTTTTATAATCAAATCAGGCTTTGCTGGTACTTAAATAAGCGCTACTGTTACACTGATACTATTCATATTGTTTAATTTAAAGGTGCATATATGGCAATACGTTCTTATAAAGGAATCACTCCTGCGTTTAATGAATCTGTTTATGTAGACGAGTCGTCTGTATTAGTCGGTGATATCACCCTAGGTGATGATAGTAGTGTATGGCCACTAGTTGCTGCCCGTGGTGATGTTAATCATATTCGTATCGGTCAACGTACTAATATACAAGATGGCAGTGTTTTACATTTATCAAGAGCGACTAAAAGCAATTCTGAGGGTTACCCACTTATTATTGGTGATGATGTTACCGTGGGTCATAAGGTAATGCTGCATGGCTGCGTTCTAGGTAACCGCATACTCGTGGGCATGGGCGCTATTATTATGGATAACGTGATTGTAGAAGACGAGGTGATTATTGGTGGTGGAGCTTTAGTACCTCCTAATAAGCGTTTAGAGTCTGGCTATTTATATGTAGGTAGCCCTGCGAAACAAGCCCGCCCTTTAACAGAGCAAGAGCTGAGCTTTTTAAAAGTGTCTGCCGATAATTACGTGCAACTTAAAGATGAATACTTAGCTGAAGACGCGAATTAACCACAGCTTTTTTGCTTAATTAAGTAAACTCACTTCTATTTGCCCTGCCGAGTTATAGCTTTCGTCTTCGATTAGCTGCTCGGCACGCTCTTCATAATCAAATCGATATTGTTCAAAATAACGCGTTGCATGACTCTCATCGGCTAAATTTAAACTGCTGACAGCAATCACACACTCAACTAGCATTCCGCTTACTTGTGCAAAAAAAACTAGCTGGTGAGTTGGCTCTCTAAATTCGAGTCGGTCTATAAACTGTATTGCTTGATTCATTTAAGCACTCCCTGCTTTAGTGCAGTAACAATGGGAACAATCTCAGGCATTTTATTTCGCCATACATAATAAGCTTGCGCAGCTTGGCCTACTAACATGCCACTGCCATCTAATAGCTTAGCTGCTTTACTGTGTTCGCTCACCCAATTCATAAATAGCGTATTTTGCGTGGCATAAAACATATCGTAAGCCATTTCACATGCGCTTAAGTGCTTTTCGCTTAACGCAGGTAACTCGTTATTCATGCTACTTGAGGTTGAGTTAATAACTAAATGATAATCAGTAAAAGGAAGGTCGTCAAAACCATACCCCGAAACATTGCCGTGCCCAGTAAAGAGTTTTGCCAATGTTTGGGCTTTGTGTGCCGTGCGATTAACGATAATGATTTCTTTAGGCTGCTGCTCAAGTAAAGGTAAAATAACACCACGAGCAGCGCCACCCGCACCAATGATCAGCAGGCGTTTACCTGTTATTGTTATTTTATTTGCCAGTAAGTCGTTAACAAAGCCTATGCCATCGGTGTTATCACCAAGTAAGGTCCCATCATCGCGCTTTTTAAGGGTGTTTACTGCGCCTGCAAGTTTAGCCACTGGGGTGAGTTCATCGGCTAAAGCAAAGGCCTGCTCTTTAAAAGGAACAGTGACATTTGCGCCTTTGCCCCCTTGCTCAAAAAAAGTAGCGACTGTTTTTTCAAACTCATCGATAGGTGCTAAGATTGCGCTATAGTCGATTTGCTCTCCCAATGACTTAGCAAACTGCTGATGTATGCTGGGAGATTTTGAATGTTTGATTGGATTTCCAAAAACCGCATATTTGTCCATTTTAAACAACCTCTTCGCAGTTTTAGTACTGCCTATTAACGATGATAAAATTATGATTAAAAGACTCTTTTCAAGATCAAAGCCGTCTACAACTACGCAAGCGCCTACTCCAGAGAAAACCCCGTATGAAATCATCGGCGGAGAAGCGCCCACGCGTGCAATTGCCAATAGATTCTACGACATAATGGCCAGCGATGAATACGCTAAACCGTTATATGATATGCATCCTCAACCATTAGATAGAATTCGCCAAGTATTTTTTGAGTTTTTATCGGGTTGGCTTGGTGGCCCAGACTTATTTGTAGAAAAACATGGCCATCCAATGCTGCGCAAACGTCATATGCCATTTCCTATTGATCAAGATTTACGTGATCAGTGGATGTATTGCATGAATAAAACCTTAGACATAGAAATTGATAACCCCGTTTTACGCGAGGGCTTACGTCAGTCACTGGCCCAGCTGGCCAGCCATATGATTAATCAGCATTAACCTACCTCATTCTTTAATTGGGGATTATTTGCGCTAAGTCAAAACCCGCTTTTCTAAAATAAAGATAATACCCTATTAAATAGTTAGAAAAGCGTGGCGCGTGTGAAATCAATCCAACATAAAATTTATGCTTTGTTAGCATTAACCGGCATTATAGTACTCATAGCCAGTATTTTTAGTAGTGCGAGTCAACAGCGCACGCTCGCACAAGATACGGTGGCAGAAAACATTAAGCTACTTGCCGATAACTATTTTGATTCAATAAACACCATGATGTTAACCGGTACTATGGCTAATCGAGAATTATTGAGCCAAAAGCTACGCAAACACCCTAATATAGAAGATGCTCATATTATTCGCTCCGATATAGTTAATAAACTGTATGGGGCCGGAAATAAAAACCAAACAGCAAGTAATAACAACGAACGCGAAGCGCTGCAAGGCAAAGAAAGTTTATTTATAGAGCAAAGCAATAACAACCGCAGCATGACCTACCTTCGCCCTATGTTTGCGAGCACAGACTACAAAGGTACAAACTGCTTAGGCTGCCATCAAGCGCAAGAAGGCGATGTACTAGGTGTGGTAAAAATTAGCTATTCCTTAGCCGATATTGATAATGAGGTAACTTACAACACCTTAGTAACCACCAGCCTACTTTCTACTATTTTTATTATTGCCTTTGTGCTGCTAGGTATAGTGTTTAGAAAAATATTTATAGTGCGCCTTAAAAAGCTCGGCCATGCAATGCACTTAGCCACTACTAATAAAGATTTAACCTTACGCATTGAAGATAACGCCGAAGATGAACTCGGCTGGCTTGCCACTAGTTTTAACCAAATGATTGCTACGTTTAAAGATAACATTGCTCAGGTATCTCACTCTTCAAAAGTGCTTATTCATTCAGCAGAGAAAATTTATACCTCGGCCGATGCCACTGAGCGCGCTATTTTAGAACAAAAGAAAAGTACCGATTCGGTGGCCGCAGCAATTAATGAACTAGAATGCTCATCCAATGAAGTAAGAAACACCACTCATTTTGCTCAAGAAAAATCTGAGAACAGTAATGAACTAGCACAACAAAGCATGCAGGTTGCTGAGCAAACCGAACTCAGTATCAATCAGTTAGCAGAAGATGTACGCCAAGCGGCAGATCAAGTGAGACAACTACAAGAGCAAACGCTTGAAGTGGGAAAAGTACTTGAGGTGATCAGCAGTATCGCCGAGCAAACAAATTTATTAGCGCTTAATGCTGCCATTGAAGCTGCCCGTGCAGGTGAAGCTGGCCGAGGCTTTGCCGTTGTTGCTGATGAAGTACGTACTTTAGCAACTCGAACTCATGCCTCTACTGATGAAATACGTCGCACAATTGATAAGCTGCAGTCAGAAGCCGCGCAAACCGTTAAAACCATGGGGGAGTCCTGTGCAGAGGCAGACGAAAGAGCGCAACAAGTACAGCAAGTTGCACAAGCTTTAAAAGATATTTCAGGGCAAATGAATGAAATAAATGAGCTCAATATACAAATAGCCGATGCAACAGAGCAACAAAACCAAGCTGCTGAAGAAATAAATATAAGTGTTGTTGGTATTAGCGATAACGCCGAGCAATCATTAGTGGATGCCGATGAAAATCAAAAAGTCAGTGAAGAGTTACTCAATTTAGCTCGTTCGTTAGATGAGCAGGTACGCAGTTTTAAACTTAAACAATAATTTTAAAAGCCAGTCAATAAGTAGCTTATTGACTGGCATATCATTCTTAGCCCAGTGCTAACCAATCTCGAGGCTTTAAGAAATCTTTATATAGTAATGCCTCTGCGCTGTCTTCGGCTGGGGTATAGTTATACTCCCAACGGGCTAAAGGTGGCATCGACATTAAAATAGATTCCGTACGGCCACCGCTTTGTAAACCAAACAATGTGCCACGGTCCCAGACTAAATTAAACTCAACATAACGACCACGGCGGTATAATTGGAAGTCGCGCTGCTGCTCGGTGTACTCATCGTTTTTACGACGTTCAATAATAGGAACGTAAGCATCTAAAAAGCCATTACCCACCGATTGCATAAATGCAAAGCTTTGCTCAAAACCTAACTCATTTAAATCGTCAAAAAATAAGCCGCCTACGCCGCGGGTTTCATCACGATGTTTTAAATAAAAGTATTCGTCACACCATTTTTTATATTTTGGATATACATCATCGCCAAACGGCTGACACACATCGTGCGCAACTTGGTGCCAATGCACTACATCTTCAAGTACAGGATAAAATGGGGTTAAATCAAAACCACCACCAAACCACCAAATCGGTTCTTCACCTTCTTTCTCGGCAATAAAAAAGCGCACATTGGCATGGCTTGTTGGTATATGTGGGTTTTTAGGGTGGATCACTAACGATACACCACACGCATGAAAACTGCGCCCGGCAAGCTCAGGTCTATGTGCAGTGGCAGAGCCCGGCATAGAGGCACCAAATACATGAGAGTAATTAACTCCCCCTTGCTCTATCACATTACCATTGGTTATAACGCGAGTACGACCACCGCCGCCCTCTTCTCGCTGCCAGCTGTCTTCAACAAACTGTGCTTTCCCGTCTGCTGCTTCTAAGCCTTGGCAAATGGTATCTTGCAAAGCCATAAAGTACGCTTTTACTTGTTTTAATAATTCGCTTTGCATCGTTAACCTCTGAATACATTGCCAGTCATGGCATCTTTAATGGTACTTGGTTGCGTATTACCACCTAATGGTTCATCAACATAAAAACTAACCTGCTCGCCAAACTGCTGCTGAGCTTCAACAATACTTGTTACCGTTGCTTGGCCGGTTAAATTAGCACTTGTTGATACCAGTGGTTTACCAAACTGTTGGCATAAACGTTTAACTGTAGGGTGATTAGTTACTCTTACTGCAATAGTATCAAACTGCCCTGTTAACCACTTTGGGGTAGACTTAGCTGCAGGCATCACCCAAGTGAGTGCGCCTGGCCAACTTGAAAAAATATCGGCACGTTTATCCATAGGCAGCTTAGCGTCATCGACGTATTTTAATAATTGCCCGTAATTGTCAGCAATTAAAATAAGCCCTTTTTCAACGGGGCGTTGTTTAATTTCAAGTAAACGTTCCACCGCCTGTTGATTGTCAGGGTCGCAACCAAGGCCATAAACAGCTTCGGTTGGGTATAAAATAACATCGCCTTGTTCTAAGCTAGTTATTGCAGCAGATAAAGAAGAAAGGTCAGACAAAATTGTCTCCAGAGATATTTACGTTATTCAGTGGCAGCAAACTTATGCATACAGCTTTTTTGTGGGCATTGTAACACAACACCACTCGCGGTTTTTTTCTCAGTAACAACTGGCCAGTCACATACAGGACACGCTTGGGCTACTGGCTTGTGGTTTAGCGTATATTTACAGCTTGGGTAACAGTCGCAAGAATAAAACACTTTCCCAAATTTATTGCTGCGTGAAACCAAGTGGCCTTTTTTACATTTAGGGCAACTAATCACAGGCTCTTCACTTGGCGTATTGTCATGCTCACTGGCAATATAATGACATTCAGGGTAACCGGTACAGCCAATAAACATACCGTAGCGGCCATTTTTCACCACCAGCGGCTTGTTACACTCTGGACACTCGCTGTCCTCAAGTACTTTGATTTCATTGCTATCATGATGTGCAAGCGGGCGAATAAAATCGCACTTAGGGTAACTAGCGCAGCCTAAAAAAGGCCCAGATTTACTATTACGAATGACGAGTTCTGAACCACATTGCGGGCATATCTCATATTCTTTTTCTAAGGCGTGTTTATTAGCCGAGAAAAGTGAATGATCGATTTTACTCATGTAAATCCTAGTGGTTGGTGAATTTTCGCCTAATATACCCAAAACCCTTAAAGATACAAGCTATGGCAGTCGGTTTGTTAACGCTGAAAATAATAAAACACGCAATAATGATTACTCACATCATTAGTCGTGAACCTGTTAATGTAACACTTCACTGGGCTCATCAAAAATAAGATCTTCCATTTGCTCATACGCCTGCTGAGAATCAGGGGCGTTAAATAACACCATAAGAATTAACCATTTTAAATCTTCCAAAGTAATAGCTGAATTATCAAGCGCCGCTAAACGGTCCATCACCATTTCACGAGTGGTGCTATTAATAACGCCCGTTTGTTCAACAAACATTAAAAAGCCGCGACACTCGGTGTCGAGAACTTGGCACTCACTGTCGGTAAAAATACGCACTGCATGTTGTGGAGTGGCTAATAAATAAGGCGATTCATTGCTGTATTGCAATGCGGCAAGTTGATCTAACCAGTCAATAGCTTTGTTAATTTCGAGTTTGTTAAACCCAGCGCGAAGTAACTCATCGGTAAGTGTGCTTTGCTCAACAAATACATCACTTTCGCTGTGAACATAGTTTTCAAATAAATACATGAGAATATCAAACATATTATCCTCCAGCGCTTAATTTAATATAGCCGTCTAATACACGTTCAATTTGATCGTCTAACTCTAAATCAAGCAATCGCGCTTGTACTTTATCAATTGGCCACTGTACTCGACGCATAATATCGTCCACACTGGTCACCTCAAAACCAATACTGTTAAGCACCTCGCAATCAGAGGTTACAGCATCAGTTAACTCTTTATAGTTTAGACCGGAAGGGTATGAAAAGTTCATCTCATCAAGAATATCGGCGACGTTTTCTACCAGCTTAGCACCTTGCTTAATTAAAAAATGACTTGCTTGTGCCAGCGGGTTTTTAATTGAGCCTGGCACCGCAAAAACGTCTTTATTTTGTTCAAGCGCATAACGTACGGTGATCAGTGAGCCACTTTTAATTTCGGCTTCAACAATTAAAACGCCTAAAGAGAGTCCTGAAATAATACGATTACGCCGTGGAAAGTTATGCGCGTTGGCCGCGGTGCCCGGTAAAAACTCACTTACCAATAAACCCTGTGTTAATACTTGCTCTGTAAGTAACTTATGGCGTTTAGGGTAATAAACATCAACACCAGTCCCTAGTACGGCAATGGTTTTACCATTTCCTGCCAGCGCTCCTTTATGGGCAGCACCATCAATGCCACGCGCCATACCAGAGGTTACTGTTATGCCAGCAAGCGTTAGCTGATGTGCAAATTCTGCAGCAATTTCAAGTCCTGTGGTGGTTGCATTTCGACTGCCAACAATCGCAATTTGTGGAGAAGACAGTAAGCTGATATCGCCTTTACAAAAAAGTAATAATGGCGCACTGGCTATTTGTTTTAGGTGTTCTGGGTAGGTGGTATCAAAAATACTAATAACAATAATATGTTGCTGGCTAATAAGCTGTTCATAATGCGCAACTTGCTGCCAATTTGTATTAAGTAAATTGCTTGCTTGACTCGCTGTTAAGCCCAACATAACCAGCTGGGAATGCGATAAGGAAAACAGCGACTCTAAACTGTGCTGCTTAGAGAGGGCTAATAGCGTTTTTATTCCAAGCCCTTTGCATAAGTAAAAGGCAAGCCAATGGCTTAGCTTGCCAAACGATTGCTCCATGTTCCCTCCTAGAACACCGACTCGCTACTTAATGAATTACTGCCAAATCTCCAATGCGAATTGGGTGCTGATTTTTAGTGATCAGCGCATAACTAACTTTGTCATACACTTTAAAAATAATCATTTCACCAACTTTCTCTGCTGGCATTTTCCAAGTAACGCTATCTTCATCGGTTTCTGAGCCAAATAATTCGCTAGTAGCCGATACCAATTTTTCTAAACGACTTGAATCTTCGGTATAACGCGGGCCTCTGGCACCATCAATCACCTTAGGTGACTGACGTTCAATATCCAGTACATGACCTACTTTAACTTGTTGCTCTGAACCTAAGTTTAGCACCACTACATCCATCGTGCTAAATTCTCTCACCTCGCGCGGAGAGGCAATCACTTGACCCTGCATTGGCTGTTCAGGACGATGCATCTCAAAATATACTGGCAGCATCTGCCCTTCCATTGCAGGTAATAAAAAGTCACCCTGTTTGATCTCACGTTTTACTGATTCAACTCTTACTGAGGCAGGTTCGCCATTGGCCGCATCACCTGTTCTAAACGCACGAGCCATACCCACATAAGATGCTCTACTCGCTAACTCTTCACCGGTATTAGGGTCAGTATAAGGCGCACCTTTATGATAAATAGCATATGCCTGATGACGTTTTAAGTTACCTTTTACATATAAAATATGGTCAATAGTTTGGGTTTTGGTATTTTCGTTGGCGCCCAAAATATAGGGCTTTTCTTTTATGGTATCGCTGTTAATAGCTTGCTCAAACGACAAATACGGTTTAATCAACGCAAGAGGTAAAGTTGTTATCGCATCTTTCCCTTTTGGCGTAATACGTCCCATAGGTGATAGCTTTCGATACGCTTTATTAATCACTAAACGCGGATTACCGTCTGTATCGTAAATTAATGCTAACGCATCTCCCGGGTAAATAAGGTGAGGGTTGTCTATTTGTGGGTTCATTTGCCATAGTTCAGGCCATAACCAAGGTTCGTTTAGATATATAGCTGAGATATCCCAAAGCGTGTCACCTTTTTTCACAACATACTGTTTAGGTGCATCTTTTTTTATAGTTAGTACATCTGCCAGCACAGGAAAAGTTGCACCTAATGCAAGTATAATTGCAATTAATGGAGATTTCATTGAGCTTCCTCATAGTGTTTTTTCATTATTATTAACCAAAACCTGTTAAAGGGGAACGTGAATGGCTAAAATAAGAACATACAATACCCTAAATTTAAGCATAAGTGTAAAAGGTAACTATGGCTAGGTTAGAAGTTTTAAGATTTCCAGATGAACGTTTACGTACAATCGCAAAAGAAGTAACTGTTGTTGACGATCAAGTGCGTGAAATTGTCAAAGATATGCTAGAAACTATGTACGATGAAAATGGTATTGGGCTTGCTGCTACACAGGTTGATATTCACCAGCGTATTGTGGTGATCGACGTATCAGAAGAGCGCAATGAACCACTCGTGCTTATCAATCCGCAAATTATCAAAAAAGATGGCTCAACCGTGAGCGAAGAAGGCTGTTTATCAGTTCCTCATTCGTATGCAAAAGTTGACCGTGCAGAAACCGTTACCGTAGCTGCACTGAACGAAGAAGGTAAAGAATTTATTCTTGATGCTGACGAATTATTAGCGATTTGTATTCAGCATGAACTTGATCACCTTCAAGGTAAATTATTTATTGATTATTTATCTCCATTAAAGCGCCAACGCATTCGTAAAAAGCTTGAAAAAGAAGCGAAGTTTGCAGCGCAGTAATAAGCACCTTAGTAAATAATTAGGAAACTCAGTGACACAACCATTACGCATTATATTTGCCGGTACGCCGGACTTTGCTGCACGCCATCTGCAAGCACTCATAAATAGTGAACACCAAATAGTGGGCGTTTACAGTCAACCAGATCGTCCAGCGGGTCGCGGAAAAAAACTAAAAGCCAGTGAAGTAAAAGCGCTTGCATTAGAACATGATCTACCCGTTTTTCAACCGCAATCACTCAAAACAGACGACGCACTTGAAGAGCTAAGCAGCCTCAATGCCGATATCATGATTGTCGTTGCCTACGGTTTAATTTTACCTAAAGCCATTTTAGATGCCCCACGTTTAGGGTGTTTAAATGTACATGGTTCTATTTTACCGCGCTGGCGTGGCGCCGCACCTATTCAACGCGCTATTTGGGCAGGCGATCAGCAAACCGGTGTAACCATAATGCAAATGGATGAAGGGCTAGATACCGGCGATATGCTGCATATTAGCCGCTGCCCTATTGATAGTACTGAAACCAGTGCAAGCTTATACACTAAGCTTGCTGAACTGGGACCTGGTGCATTAATCGACACCATAAATCGTTTAGCTAACGGGGACATAACGCCTGAGCCACAGAACGACGCCGATGCCAATTACGCTAAAAAGCTCTCAAAAGACGAAGCCAACATTGATTGGTCTATGGATGCCGAGCAAATCGAGCGTAATATTCGTGCCTTTAACCCATGGCCAGTATGCTTTACCCAAATGCGTGGTAATACGGTAAAAATATACCAAGCAAACGTGGTTGAACAATCAGGCGCAGCTGGCACTGTATTAACAAGTGATAAAAACGGTATCGTTGTGGCTTGTGGTAAACACGCTTTATCTATTGGCGAATTACAACCACAAGGCAAAAAGCCAATGGCAATTAATGATTTTTTAAACGGTCGTAGCGACTGGGTCACACCCGGCACCGTATTAGGCGAAAATAATGAGTAATGTAAGCAATGTCAGAGCGCTAGC
Source organism: Pseudoalteromonas sp. MER144-MNA-CIBAN-0113 (assembly GCF_040308965.1). NCBI lineage: Bacteria > Pseudomonadati > Pseudomonadota > Gammaproteobacteria > Alteromonadales > Pseudoalteromonadaceae > Pseudoalteromonas > Pseudoalteromonas sp. MER144-MNA-CIBAN-0113. The sequence goes on along the minus strand of NZ_JBEOOG010000051.1, from coordinate 17,236 downwards.
CGCTGAAACTTTATATAACGTGGTTGATAAAGGCGCATCGCTTAATCAAGAACTCCCTTTCGCTAGCCAAGGCTTATCACCTAAAGATAAAGCCTTACTGCAGCAAATTTGCTATGGAGTATTGCGTTACTTACCTAGCCTAGAAAATTATTGCCAGCATTTAGTAGAACAACCGCTTAAAGGCAAACGCCGTATTTTCCAGTTCTTGTTGTACGTGGGCATTTACCAACTACAACACATGCGTGTACCGCCGCATGCAGCAATTAGCGAAACCGTTAATGCGTTACAACAATTACGCGCTCTTGGCTTAAAAGGGCTTATTAACGCCATTTTACGAAACTTTCAGCGCCAACAAGCTGAGCTTGAAGAAAAAGCCAAACAAATTCCGGTGTGTTTATACAACCATCCAAACTGGTTTATAAAGCAAGTAAAAGAAGCCTACCCAGATAGCTGGGAAGACATTCTAGAAGCTAATCAGCAACAAGCGCCAATGTGGCTTCGAGTGAATCAATCGCAGTTTAGCACCCAAGAATATAGCGAAATGCTAACCGCTAACGATATTGAACATACTCTAAATCCTGATTTTATTGATGGCATTAAACTAAGCAAACCACGCGATGTGTTTTCACTTCCTGAGTTTGATACCGGTGCCTGTTCAGTACAAGATGCGGCAGCGCAGCTTGCTGCACGCTATCTAGACCCACAAAATGGTGATTCAATACTCGATGCCTGCGCAGCGCCTGGTGGTAAAACCTGCCATATTTTAGAGCTTGCCGACGCAGATGTGCTTGCGCTTGATAGCGATGCCACACGCCTAGAACGTGTTAAACAAAACCTAGAACGCATAGGTTTGGGCGCCGACTTACAATGTGGTGATGCATCGCAACCTCACACTTGGTGGGATGAAGAACAGTTTGATCGTATTTTGTTAGATGTACCCTGCTCTGCAACTGGCGTAATTCGTCGTCACCCAGATATTAAATGGTTACGTCGCGCATCCGACATTAACGATTTATCGACCCTCCAAGGCGATATACTCGACAGCATTTGGCCATTGTTAAAGCCAGGCGGTACATTGGTGTATGCAACCTGTTCGGTGCTTCCACAAGAAAACCAACAACAAGTTGCTAAGTTTTTAGCTAATAATGAAGACGCAGAGCATATTCCTTTGCACAGCGAAGACACTAAAACCACACCAGGCTTACAGCTGTTACCAGGTGAAAGTGACGGTTTTTACTACGCTAAATTAGTTAAAAAAGCCTAGTATTGCCACGCAACACATTTAACTACCTCGCTTTTGAGGTAGTTATTATTTTGATGTAATTAGTATTAATAATACGGGTACATAATGAAAATAATCATACTCGGTGCTGGGCAAGTTGGCGGCACACTCGCAGAAAACCTAGTGGGTGAACAAAACGAAATAACCGTAGTTGATATCGACGGTAACCGCTTGCGTGAACTGCAAGATAAATACGATTTACAAGGTGTTGCAGGCCACGGCGCCCACCCTGACGTGTTAAGTCGCGCAGGGGCTGAAGATGCCGATATGATTATTGCGGTGACCAGCTCAGATGAAGTTAACATGGTGGCATGCCAAGTTGCCTACAGTATTTTTAATACACCGACCAAAATAGCCCGTATTCGCTCTGAGCAGTATTTAAAATACCGCGAAAAACTCTTTCATAATGATGACTTACCTGTCGATCATTACATAGCCCCAGAAGCACTCGTTACTAAGTATATTCGCCGCCTAATAGACTACCCTGGCGCATTACAAGTACTGCAATTTGCCGATGGCATGCTCTCTTTAGTGGCTGTAAAAGCCTACTATGGCGGCTTATTGGTAGGCTATGCCCTATCTACACTTAAGCAGCATATTCCTAATGTTGAAACTCGAGTGGCCGCTATTTACCGCCAAGGTAAAGCGATAAAACCGTTAGGCACCACCGTAATAGAAGCCGACGATGAAGTATTTTTTATTGCCGCAACCAAACACATTCGTGCGGTAATGAACGAGCTACAAAAGCTGGAACGCTCGTATAAAAAAATCATGATTGCCGGTGGCGGTAATATTGGTGCAGGCCTAGCCCGTTCACTGGAAAGAAACCACAGCGTTAAGTTACTAGAGCGAAGTAAAGAGCGTGCCGAACAACTCTCTGAAATGCTCGACAACACCGTGGTATTTTGTGGTGATGCATCCGATCAGGAGCTGCTCTCTGAAGAACACATTGAACAGGTTGATGTGTTTATTGCCGTTACCAACGACGATGAAGTAAATATAATGTCGGCTATGCTCGCAAAACGCATGGGGGCACAAAAAACCATGGTACTTATTCAACGAGGCGCTTACGTTGATTTAGTACAGGGCGGCGAAATAGATATTGCGATTTCACCACAACAAGCGACTATTTCTGCATTGCTGACTCACGTGCGCCGTGGTGATATTGTAAACGTGTACTCGTTGCGTAAAGGGGCTGCAGAAGCCATAGAAGCGGTTGCCCATGGTGATGAAAATACCTCTAAAGTGGTAGGTCGCGCAATTGCCGATATTAAATTGCCAGCAGGTACCACAATAGGTGCAATTGTGCGAAATGACGATGTACTGATTGCCCATGACGATACAATTATTTTGTCAGGCGATCATGTAATCATGTTCTTAATTGATAAAAAGCACATTAACGTGGTTGAAAAGTTATTCCAAGTTAGCGCAATCTTTTTATAAGTAATTCCTCCTTTTTATTCACAACCCGCTTGTAAGTAAAAAGGAGAACACCCAAACCTAAATAAAAATCATTATCAAAAGCATTTACTAAAAAAGGAAAATCCATTAGTCTCTTCTTGCTCGATTATCAAGCAGCGACATCTACAGATGTGAAAAGTTAATTTCACGTTTTTAAATAAAAATGGATTTCAAATGATACACCTACTCTCTAAGAAAAATTCTCCCATAACTCATTACACTCTGGTTGGCCTTTTACTTTCAACAGTTTCAACTCAAACGCTCGCCCACACTAGCGAAGGTATCGAAAGGTTAACCGTAATCGGAGAGCAAGCGAAGGGCTATAGAGTTAATTCTATGAGCTCTGCAACTGGCCTTGAGCTATCACATTTGCAAACGCCGCAATCAACGATAGCGATAACAAGCGACTTCATGGCAGACCAACAACTAAATACCGCAATTGAAGCTATAACCAGTGTGACAGGCATAAATGCTCGAGAAGCAGATAATGGTAAGTTTTCTATTTCAGCCCGAGGTATTAGTGTCACCAGCATACTTTATGATGGCATAGCGACCACCTATGACACCCGCTTTAATTATGGAGATAACCTAACCGATACCACAATTTATGATCGTATCGAAATAGTTAGAGGAGTAACGGGGTTAATGCTGGGCGCGGGTAACCCTTCGGCAGCAATTAATTTGATACGTAAACGCCCAACTGCAAACACTCAAATAAATCTTACTGCTTCATTAGGCTCATGGGACAACTACCGCGCGATGGTGGATGTGTCGGGAAGCATAAATAATAGTGAAAGTATAAGAGGACGAGCTGTTGTTGCTTATCAAGATAGACACTCATATCAAGATCGCTTTTCGCAAACCAGTCAAACATTGTATGGCATTATTGAGGCAGATCTTTCTAACAGTACTTTATTGACTCTTGCTGTTGATAATCAATCGACAACCCCTAAAGGAACAATGTCAGGTGGTTTGCCTATTTTTTATAGTGATGGCTCCCGCACTGCTTATGACAGAGATGCTTCAACAGCTCAAGATTGGGCCTCTTCTCGAACCGATGCACTTAATGCATTTATTCGCCTAGAGCATTACTTTAACGCTAACTGGCAGCTAACCGCTAATTATGTCTATGGTGATAACGACCTAGACTATGATGTGTTTTGGATAAAAGGAGAGCCCGATCCTATAAACAACACTGGAATGATGCCAGGTTCTATAAACTATATTGATGCAAACAGAACGCAGGATACCTATGAGGTCGAACTCAATGGTCGGTTTAATTGGCTGGGCCAAAGCACCAACTGCTATTTGGTTATAATACCCAAGAGCAACAGTTTTCGACCCCTTATTATGCTAGCCAACAAAGTGACTATGTTATCGGCGATTTCACTGACTCTAGTTATAGCATTGCAAAACCAACTTGGCAGTCAGAAGCGGCTTACGGCTCTTATGGCACAACTAAACAAGATGCGCTTTATGTTGCTGCACAACTAAATATAACCAATGCCTTGTCTTTAATTGTTGGAAGCCGGTTAAATCAATGGCAAACCAATCAAGATAATTTTGGTCGCATGCATGATTATAAAATAAGTGATGAACTAACTAATTATTTTGGAGCAACTTATGAACTAACACAGAGTTGGGCTTTGTATGCTAATTACACTGATATTTTTACACCACAAAGTCGAGTTGATAAAAATGGCAATTATTTAAGCCCTATTGAAGGTAAGAATTATGAACTTGGCATAAAAGCTTCTGTACTTGATGAACGTTTAGACATATCCCTTTCTGGATTTAAAATTTATCAAGATAATGTGGGCGAGTACACGGGCGATACCATTGCAGAAACACTTCAGGCCATCTACAAGCCCATTAACGGCACATTAACTCAAGGCTACGAGCTAGAAATCAACGGAAAATTAACCGATAACTGGAACGCTTATTTTGGCTATACCCATAGTAAAGGCGAAAAACCGGATAATACGGTATTAAATACCACCAACCCAAACGATCAATTTAAACTTTTTACTAGCTATCAACTCTCAGGTGCATTAGACAATCTAAAATTGGGTGGAGGCTATCGCTGGCAAAGCAATAGCTATGACGAAGTTAAAAACCCTGTTTATGGCGCTGTTGAGGTAAACCAGCCTAGCTATGGTATTGCAAGCCTAATGGCGAATTATCAAATGAATGAGCAGTTATCTGTTAGTCTAAATATCGATAACTTATTTGATAAGCATTATTACAGTCAAATTGGGTTCTATAACCAATATCGTTATGGTAAGCCAAGAAGCTTCTCTCTCCAACTTAAATATAGCCTCTAACAAGCACAAAAAAGCCGCTGACTATTAAGCGGCTTTAGTGGAGTATGATGGGTTAATACTTATTGTACTCTTGCAAACTCTTCTTTAGAAAGTTCACCATTTCCGTCGGTATCTAAATCATCAAAAATGTTCATTAGTTGTTTATTAGCGGCGGCTTCCTGCTGGCTAATTACACCGTCGCCATTACTATCAAAAGAGGCAAAATCTACCGCTGCATAAGCTGCTGATGATGACGCTAATACTAAAATCGCAAGTGTTGTGTTTAATGCTTTCATAATAAGTCTCCTATAAGAGGGAAATCCTTTTCTGAGATCCCTGTGCAATGAAAAAAGTCAAAAGTTAAAAGTTTGCAAACTCAGCTTTAGAAAGCTCACCATTACCGTCAGTATCAAGCTCAGTAAATGCGGCTGTTAAATCAGCGTTTACAGCGGCTTCGCTTTGACTAATAGCACCGTTACCATCAGTATCAAGCATGTCAAAGTCGCTTGCTGCAAAAGCAGCTGATGAAGAAGCTAGCGCGATAAGTGCAAATGTTTTATGTAATGTTTTCATAATTTAATCCTTCAAAATGTAATGCAATGGTCTATCAAAAAATTGTGTCTGGCTATCACGGTCCTTGTTATTCTCTTTCATAGGCTTCCTTGCCTATTTAGGTTGTCTTTGGCAACTCAGAATATACTTAGCCTTGTCTTATGCTTTCGAAAATTCTTCTTTTGATAGCTCACCGTTTTGGTCAGTATCAAGCTCTGAGAACATGCTCATTAATTTTGCATCAACCGATGCTTCGCTTTGGCTAATAGCACCGTTGCCGTCGGTATCTAGTGTGTCGAAGCCGCTCGCTGCAAAGGCAGCTGATGAAGAAGCAAGAGCGATAAGTGCAAATGTTTTGTGTAATGTTTTCATAATGAGTATTCCTTAAAATCGTTTAAATAATGAGGGAGCTTTTAACTCCCAAAACTTTAATAGCTTAGGGTTATGCTTTAGAGAACTCTTGTTTTGATAACTCACCGTTTTGGTCAGTATCAAGCTCTGAAAACATGCTCATTAATTTTGCATCAACCGATGCTTCGCTTTGACTGATTGCGCCGTTGCCGTCAACGTCTAGCGTGTCAAAGTCGCTTGCTGCAAAAGCGGCTGATGAAGAAGCTAATGCGATAAGTGCTAAAGTTTTATTAATGCTTTTCATAATCTATCTTCCTTCAAAGTTTATGTTTTATGCGATTAAGTGTTTTACTTTAAATCACGTTTCGTTCAATACAGCCTGACTATTACAACTTCGATGCCAAAAATATAAAAACCATAACTTTCAATAAATTAACCAGCAACTAGCTGAAAATGGCGCTATTTAACTCGTTATTTTGTTGCTTTTTAGCAACAGTAGATAAGGCAATAAAATTAAAACAATAAAAATCAAAGAGTTGAGTTTAAGGAAAACCCCACACAGTCGATGAGCAATCGCTAAAAAAGAGGATTAAATAAACAAAAAGGAAGGTGAGTTGAGTTTAATTTTGTTATAAACAAAAAAATTAGAATAAAAAACATATTTAACTAATTGTTTTTAATGAATTTATAAAATAAATTTGAAATGGCTTTTAAAAATAACAACAAAACATGGCTATTTGTTGCAAAAGAGCGAAAATGTTAGAGCTTGTTGATATTTTAGAATTGTAAAATGTTCAGCGTCGAAAGATAACAGGTCTTATACAATTTCAACTTCAAGTGCATTAGGGTCAATGAAGTGATCCCCCATCAGGGCTTTCATTTGCTCTTCACTGGCAAATAATCGAATTCCGCAATATATGCCCTTAGCATGTTTTTTCACACTGCATATTTGCCCTTCGTGCTTTGTATCTTCATCAAACACTACGATGCAACGCATATCTTTAATGTCGTCGATTTCTTGGGTTGTTTTAATATCAAACATAACACCCGTTAACGAAATATCTTTTATAACGCCTTCAAAGGAAGGGCGATCATCCGATAATTTTAACTTGGCTGGAAACAGCGTCGGTATACGCGCTTGCGAGCGCAGTTCAAATAGCTGTACTTGTGAAGGATAGTCGATAAACAATAACTTAGCCGGGTGAGATGCTACAGACATAAGCTGCTGACGAAACGCTAAAACATGCCCACCACTGCCCTCTATAAGCGCTCTTACCACCACCATCACACCATCGCGTAAATAATCACTTGCCATGGGGAGCCGTTTTGCATTGGGGTAATTTAAAATAATAAACTTATTTTCTAATAAGCCTATAAACTCTGTTTTTACGCGTCGGCTACTCGTGGGGGTGAGGATTTCTAAATCAACTATGCCACCCGTGACGATTTGGTTTAACTTTTCCAAATTGGTTTTTCGCATATTTCCTTCCTAATATTTAAAACGTTATCCACGCCAAAATGTTGGAGTAAATAGCACGAGTAAGGTAAATATCTCTAAACGGCCAAATACCATTGCCACGGTTAATATCCATTTTGCAGCATCGGTAATAGCGCCATAATGAGAAGCAACATCACCTAACCCTGGGCCAAGGTTATTTAAACACGCTGCCGTTGCTGAGAATGCCGTTATATTGTCTAGCCCGGTGCCCATTAACGCTAACATAATAATAATAAAGACTAGTGCATAAGCCGAGAAAAAGCCCCATACCGCTTCAACTACTTTATCTGGTAGCGCCTTTCGCCCTAGCTTTATAGAGTATATAGCTCGAGGATGCACTAAGCGGTTTAGCTCTCGCACCCCTTGTAGATAAAGTAAAAACACGCGCACAACTTTCATACCGCCGCCAGTTGAACCAGCACAGCCACCAATAAAACTAGAGAATATTAATAAAATAGGTAAAAACAAAGGCCAAGCAGAAAAGTTATCTGTGGCAAATCCTGCGGTGCTGCTTATAGATACAGCTTGAAACAATGCCTGATCGAGGGTTTCATCGCCATTGGCATAAACATCGTGAGATGAAAGTACCGTGAAACAAATCACCACCAGCGCGAGCTGAATACATAGAAACACTTTGAATTCAGGGTCACGAATGTAGACACTAATATTACGACTCGCTACAGCAGCATAATGCAGAGAAAAGTTAATGGCTGCGATAATTAAAAAGAACACACAAATAAAGTTAATTACTGGGCTATCAAAATGCCCCATTGAAGCGTCATAAGTAGAAAAACCACCAATGGCCACCGTAGAAAAAGCATGGCAAATTGCATCAAACCAATTCATGCCAGCGCTCCAATACGCCAAAGTACATGCCAGGGTAATAGACACATAAATATACCAAAGGTGTTTAGCGGTGTCGGCTATACGCGGGGTCATTTTGGAATCTTTTACGGGGCCTGGAATCTCAGCCCGATACAACTGCATACCACCTACGCCAAGCATTGGCAGGATTGCTACCGCTAATACAATGATCCCCATACCACCAAACCACTGTAATTGTTGGCGATAAAACAAGACCGATTTAGGCAGATACTCAATGCCGGTCAGTACGGTAGCCCCTGTTGTGGTTAAGCCAGAAAAGGCCTCAAACACGGCGTCGGCTAAAGAGAGGTTGGGTTCTTGTAAAAATACCAGCGGTAAGGAGGCAAACGCGCCTAGTACTAGCCAAAACAAAACCACGATTAAAAAGCCTTCGCGGGCTTTTAAATCGCCATGCTCATGCCTATTTGGGTAATAAGCCATTAAGCCAATAACAACACTGAATATAAAGGCTAAAACAAACGGCACCCCTCCACCATCTTTATAAATTAAAGACACTAGCGCTGGTGGCACCATAGTAATACTGAATAGCGCAACCAATTGGCCAAGAATTTTTATGATGGTACGAAATTGCATTGAGCGTATCGCTTTTTTATTAGTAAATTAAAATAACTACTGTATGACTCGAAATTTAATGTTTAATCATTAAATGGGATGAATGTAAGACTATTACTCTTTGATTGTTAACTCAACTGCGCCGTGGCTTAAATCAAAAATATCTTTGATGGCTTGCTGCGCTTGGCGACTATCAATGGTAATAGTCCACTCAATATTTGCAGTAAACTGCTTTTCAATATTAAGTACCTGAAAGTTCGTTTTTAAATGTTGCTCTATCGCCCCTTGCATACTGTATTCACTAAAGCCCACCAGCTCAGCGCTCGGCACTTTCACCACGGTTTGTAGTTTTGCTAAGGCATTATTGAGTGAACCACCATAAGCACGCACCAGCCCACCCGTACCCAGCTTTATACCTCCAAAGTAACGTGTTACCACAGCGGTCACTTCACCTAAGCCTGAGCCCACTAGCACATTAAGCATGGGTTTACCTGCGGTGCCATTGGGCTCCCCGTCATCAGAAAAACCATAAACATGGCTGCCACCTGGGTTACCTGCAACATGTGCCCAACAATTGTGGCGTGCATCACTATATTTTTCTTCAATATTTTTAATAAAGGCTTTCGCAGCATTTAGATCGGGCGTGTGACCTATATGAACGATAAAGGTACTTTTTTTAATTTCTTCTTGATGAAATACAGCTTCGGCTGGGTATTTATATTCAGACATAGCACTTACTTAGGCTTTAATTAAAAAAATGGGGCCAAAAGGCCCCTTTGTATCCGTTTATTTTAGCGCGTATTGACTAACTCGTCTTTAATAAGGATTTTGTCGAGTAATAAATTACGCGTCATATTTTCTAGGCTATCTTCGTGAACAATAATATTGTCCTCGATACGAATACCGCCATAAGGTTTAAACGCTTCGACTTTTTCCCAGTTAATAAACTGCTTATTGTCTGTTTGTGCTAAATCACCCAGTAAAGAGTCAATAAAATACAAACCTGGCTCAATAGTAAACACTTGGTTTTTCTCAATTAAGCGAGTGCAGCGTAAAAATGGATGGCCTTCTGGTGGCGCTTGATGTGCCCCTGTTTCATCACGCATAAAACCACCCACATCGTGAACCTGTGCACCTAAATGATGCCCTAAGCCATGCGGGAAGAAAGTTGAGGTAATTTGACGCTCAACAATTTCCGCTGCCGGTAGTTTAACAATATCAAAATCACTTAATAGCTGAGCAATACGGTTATGACAATCAATATGCAGATCGCCATACAATAAACCTGGCTTTAAGCTTTTTCCTAACTCAATTTGATGCGCCGTCATAGCATTAACTAAGTCAGCAAACTCACCTTGCTTTTTAAAGTCGTAGGTACGAGTAATATCCGCAGCGTAACCATTAAAATTAGCGCCCGCATCAATTAAAAATGAATTATGCGTTTGTGGTGCTTTTGGCTCAAAATGGGTGTAGTGCAAAATAGCGCAGTTTTCGTTAAGGGCCACAATGTTGCCATATGGCATTTCGTTTTCACTTTGACGCGTTGCCATTAAGTAGGCTTGCTGAATATCAAATTCGCTACCACCATTAAAAAACGCATCACGCGCTGCTTTATGGCCATCAACCGCAATACGATTCGCATTACGTAAACATTCAAGTTCATATTGCGTTTTATAAGCACGGTGGTAATGAATATAGTTAAGTACTGGCTCAGGGTTCATAATACTAAAGCCAAGTGCTTGTGCTACTTCGAGGTATTCACCAATGTAGGCAAATTTAGCTTTATCGTAAGGTAGTAGCTTTTCAACCTGATCGGGTTGTAATAACAATTCAATATCGAAGTATTCTGCCCAAAAATCTCTTGGCTCATCAGGTACTTTATGCCAAAAATCAATTGGGCGATAAAAAATAAGTTTTGGCTTATCGCTACCATTTACCACAATCCAGCAATGTGGATTATCAATAACCGGTAGCCACGCTTTAAAATGAGGGTTAACTTTAAACGGGTAATACATATCATCTAAAAATTGGCGCTTAGCTTGGCCTGAATGAATGACTAATCCTTCTAACCCTTCTTGCTCACAAATAGTACGTGTACGCTGCTGCAATGTTGCAATATGTTCGGCGTATAAAACGGCTAATTTTTCCATAATAAACCCATCTGTTAAATTTAACTTGCTTTGAGTCTACCACTTATACACAAAGCGCTCAAAAAAGAGGGATACTTACTGTGTAAATATCCCTCTGTGGTTGTAGATTTATTTTTACTATCCGCCCATCGTCATTTCTAATATGGGGGCTAGAAGGTTTCCCTCCCGACCAAGGCGAGTATGATAAACCTGTCGATAAGCAAATACATTTTTTACATAATCTCGGGTTTCTCTATAAGGAATAAGTTCAACCCATAGCTCAGCCGGCATTGCTTCTTCTGGTAACCAACGCTTAATACGATGATACCCAGCGTTATAAGATGCTGTAGCTAACACCTCATTGCCGTGGTTTTTCTTTTTTAAATACTGTAAATAACGAGTCCCGAGACGAATGTTGGTTTTTGGTTGATACAAACGACGATTAGAAACCGTGCCTTTATTAATATACTTTGCCGTACTCGGTAATAGCTGCATTAACCCGCGTGCATTTGCATGGGAGCGCGCATCAGGTGCAAATGAGCTTTCGCGACGTGCAATAGCAATACTCCAAGTTAGGTCAATTTTGCTTCGCTTGCTGTAACGCTCAAACATTTCTTGAAATGCAAAAGGGAAACGCAAATCCACATAATCCCATGCTTTTATTTTTGCTAGGGTGAATATAGTACTATCAAACCAATCCAGCTCGGCTGCAAGTACCGACGCAGCTAATTTTTCATCATCAGCTGAGGTATCAGTTAAATAATTCCACTCGCGTCGAGCGGCAGTAAAGCGCTCTAATTCATACAGGGCTTTGGCACGCTTAAAGCCTGGCGCATTACTCACTCTTGTTACTAAAGCTTGATTTACATTAACGGGCAACTCATTTAAATCAACCGGTATGCCCAAACGCGCAGCGGCTAAAAAACCATAATAATCACGGTTAGCGGCCACTTTAGTCCAAATTGCCTTAGCTTTTTCATGATCTGCGCGTTTGTCATAACTATAAGCAAGCCAATACTGTTGCCCTAAGCTAAGATTTTCTTTACCTGTAAAAAATGCCGCAATTCCCTCCCAATCTTGGGTTTTGAGTAGATTAGCTAACTGCCATTGCATTAATTTACGATCTTGGCGCTCTTTGGGTACTTTATTTAAATAGAAGCTAGCTTGGCTATGCCCGCTCGACGCCAACGAAAGCGCAAAGGTATAATATACATCCGCTTTTTCATCATCAGTGTAATCAAATAAACTCTCAATTTTTTGCCATGCCTTTAATGCCAACTCTTTATCACGCCAAATTAAGCGTTTAATACCATAAAGGGCTATTTCACCTTCTTTTACTGTTTTGCGCTTATAACGATATAACCCCGCCGCTGCACTTGGGTCACGTCTTACTTTTGAGTATAAATCGGCTAAGTAGCGCTCATTGGCTGGCAACAATGTTTTTAAATAAGGCAGTAAACGATAAGACCCCCCTTGCGCCGCTAAAGTGACACGCTGCCAAACAACATCGGGCGTTAAATAACCATCTTGACGCCAGCGTTTAAAAAGGCCATCGCATTCACTTGGCTGCGACTCACCCACTGTCCATAAGTCGGTTACCTGATTGAGTATTGCTTTTCTAGGCGCACCAAGATCAAGCTGAAAAGTAAGGTGGGTACAAGTAAGCTCACTGTCAGAGGTTTCACGGTAGTTTTTAATAAACGCTGCTTTTTGATTTCTGCGTTTTAAATAGTTTAACCATGCTTTACGCACTGGCCACTCTAATGGCGTATGTTCATAAACAGTGAGAAAATTTTCTATCTCTGTTTGGTGGGCTAAGCTGGGGTAACGTTCCCAATAGGCTTTTTCAACATACGGTTTAAGCGGATGAGACAATGAATCCACCGCTTCTTTAAAATTTTGATAATTGCCATAGCGCGCCTGTTTTTCAGCGTCTAAAAATGCATCAATATCAGTTTTCGCGTTGGCAGAGGGGAAAGAGAAAAATAGAGTCGCTGCCGCTACGCTTAATAAGTATTTTTTCATAATGTCCTTTAGGGCATAGTAACCTTCAAGGCTGACGAAGTGTGGCGAAGAGTAAGTAAACAACAGCACATACACAGCTGTACTATTTATTCTAATAAAACCCAAGCTATGAACACTAAGACAGCGCAATAAAATGAATAAAGAAAACTTTCAAACCCACCTTAGCACCAAACCAGCTATATTTTAACCAGACGTTTGTAACCAAGATAAATTTTTCGTTGCATTTTTAATTTAAAGCAAGCACACTGGTCTGAATATGAACTCATCGTACCAGTCTTAGTTCATCAACTAGGGAGAATAATAATGTTATATAAAAGCGATTCCTTTGAAGTTAGCTTCGTGAAGGAAAACATCGCCGAGTTTAAGTTTTGTGCTACAGGTTCTGTAAACACATTATCTCAACAAACTCTTTCAGATTGCGCGGCAGCATTAAAAGAATTAGCCGCTAACGCTGATATTAAAGGCATGATTTTTACCAGTGATAAAGACCACTTTATTATTGGTGCAGATATCTTCGAATTTTTACCTACTTTTACTAAACCTGAAGCAGAATTAGTAACGTGGATCAAAAATGCAACTGACGTTTTTGATGCAATTGAAGATTTACCATTCCCAACACTCAGTGTTATAAACGGCTTGGCGCTTGGCGGCGGCTGTGAGTGGGCACTTGCTACCGATTATCGTGTTGCAAGTGACTCAGCAAAAATGGGTTTACCAGAAGTTAAATTAGGCATAATGCCTGGATTTGGCGGCACAGTGCGCCTTCCGCGCATTATTGGCGCCGATAACGCGATGATGTGGATCACCACAGGTAACGAAAATCGCGCAGCTGATGCCCTTAAAGTAGGTGCGTTTGACGCAGTAGTTAGTGCCAACAAACTACAAGAGTCAAGTATAGCAACATTAGAATTAGCGATTGCTGGCAAGCTAGATTGGCAAGCAAAACGCGCTGTAAAATTACAACCGCTTAAATTAAACCGTGTTGAGCAAGGCATGAGCTTTGCAATGGCAGAAGGTATGGTAATGGGTAAAACCAAAGGCCACTATCCTGCTCCAGTTATGGCCGTTCGCACTATTAAAGCAGCAGCAAACTGCTCACGCGCCGAAGCAATGGCAATTGAAAATGCCAACTTTGCAAAGCTTGCTCGTACCAACGAAGCAGCCGCGCAAACAGGTATCTTTTTAGCAGACCAATACATTAAAGGTAAAGCACGTAAATTTGCTAAGCACAGTGATGTAGAAATTAAACAAGCTGCTGTATTAGGCGCAGGTATTATGGGCGGCGGTATTGCATACCAATCTGCTTATAAAGGTACACCAATCATAATGAAAGACATCCAACAGGATGCACTTGATTTAGGTATGGGTGAAGCGTCTAAGCTATTAGGTGCAAAAGTTAAGCGCGGCCATATGCCAATGGAAAAAATGCTAGCAACACTTAGCAAAATCAAACCAACGCTTAACGATGCAGACCTACAAAACGCCAACATTATTGTTGAAGCGGTAGTAGAGAACCCTAAAGTGAAGCAAGCCGTACTTGCTGATCTTGAAAAGAATATGCCAGAAGGCACTGTGCTTACGTCAAATACATCGACCATTTGTATTGACCTACTTGCAGAAGCACTTGAAAAACCAGAAAACTTCTGTGGTATGCACTTTTTCAACCCAGTACCAAAAATGCCATTAGTAGAAATTATCCGTGGTGCAAAAACCTCAGATAAAACCATTAATGCCGTAGTTGATTACGCACTTAAACTAGGTAAATCGCCGATTGTTGTTAACGATTGCCCAGGCTTTTTTGTAAACCGTGTTTTATTCCCTTACTTTGCAGGCTTTAGCAAATTAGTGGTTGAAGGCGCTAACTTTGCAAAAGTAGATAAAGTCATGGAAAACGTATTTGGCTGGCCTATGGGTCCGGCTTACCTACTTGATGTAGTCGGTATTGATACTGCTTTCCATTGTACTGGCGTAATGGCAGACGGCTTCCCTGAACGTATGGCACGTGCAGAGAAAGATCCAGTGACTGTTTTTGCTAACGAAAAACGTTTTGGTCAAAAGAACAAAGCAGGTTTTTACAAGTATGAAACAGACCGTCGCGGTCGTCTTAAAAAATCGCATGACCAAACAGCGATTGAACTACTTGCACCAATTACAGACGCACCAAAAGAATTTGATAAACAAGAAATCATTGACCGTTGTATGATCCCAATGATCAACGAAGTGCTACTTTGTTTACAAGAAGGCATTGTTGCTTCTCCTCAAGAAGCTGATATGGCACTTGTATACGGTGTTGGTTTCCCTCCATTTAGAGGCGGCGCGTTCCGTTACTTAGATCAAACAGGTTTAGCTAACTTTGTTGCAGCAGCAGACAAATACGCTCACCTAGGTGCGATTTACCAAGTATCAGAGCAAACTCGCAAGTGGGCTGAAGAAGGCCGTGTTTTCTATAAGGTGGAAGGTTAATATCATGAATAATCCAGTAATTGTAGATTGTATCCGCACACCAATGGGTCGCTCAAAAGGCGGCGTATTTAAAAACAAACGTGCAGAAGACTTAAGCGCTCATTTAATGAAAGGCTTATTAGAACGTAATCCAGCAGTTGACCCTGCGTCAATTGACGATATTTATTGGGGTTGTGTACAGCAAACTTTAGAGCAAGGCTTTAACGTTGCACGTAACGCATCTCTACTTGCAGGCATTCCACATTCAGTGCCAGCAACCACAGTGAACCGTTTATGTGGCTCATCAATGCAAGCATTGCATGATGCTGCTCGCGCTATTATGACTGGCGCTGGCGATACTTACCTAATTGGTGGTGTTGAACACATGGGCCACGTACCTATGACTCACGGTAACGACTTTCACCCTGGCTTAGCAACATCAATTGCACAAGCTTCTGGCTCTATGGGTTTAACTGCTGAGTACCTTGCTACTATTCACGGTATTAGCCGTGAGCAACAAGATGAGTTTGCTTACCGCTCGCATCAACGTGCACATGCTGCAACAGTTGAAGGGCGTTTCCGCCGCGAAATTTTAGCAATGGAAGGTCACGATGCTGACGGTTCACTTATCCTTGTTGAAGATGATGAAGTAATTCGCCCTGAAACAACGGTTGAAGGTTTATCGCAGCTGCGTCCAGTATTTAACCCTGCTACGGGTTCTGTTACAGCGGGCACATCTTCAGCACTTTCTGATGGCGCATCAGCTATGTTAGTGATGAGCGAAGAAAAAGCAAAAGAACTTGGCTTACCAATTCGTGCATATATTCGCGCGATGGCCGTTGCCGGTTGCGATCCATCAATCATGGGTTACGGCCCAGTACCAGCAAGTAAAAAAGCATTGGCACAAGCTGGTATTACTATTGATGACATCGATGTTGCTGAACTTAACGAAGCATTCGCAGCACAATCACTACCCGTACTTAAAGACTTAGGTTTAGCGGATGTGGTTGACGAAAAAGTGAATTTAAATGGCGGCGCTATCGCACTGGGTCACCCGCTGGGTTGTTCGGGTTCGCGTATTAGCACCTCACTTATTCACTTAATGGAAGACAAAAACGCAAAATACGGTTTAGCGACTATGTGTATTGGTTTAGGCCAAGGCATCGCAACTGTATTTGAACGTGTTCAAGACTAATTAGTGTTGAATATGTAAAACCAGCTTGGTGATTAAAAAGGCGAACTAGCGCAAGTTAGTTCGCCTTTTTTATGCCACCAGCAGTGGGGATTTTCTGCGGTTTATATTGTGTGATCGGGTGTAGTAAATTATTTTTAATAAGGCCGACTTATTTTCACTCAGCAAAACAGTTAACCAACCGGCTGAATTACGCTAAACTATCTGACCTAACTTAAGCAGCGACTATATTACAGGTAATTTTTATGAGCTTTGATAACCCCGATCACCAATTAGATGCCATCGGCCTGCGCTGCCCAGAACCTGTGATGATGATACGCGCTGCAATTCGCAAAATGAGCGACGGCGAAACACTGCTAATTATTGCTGACGACCCCTCAACCACCCGTGATATACCCAGCTTTTGTACCTTTATGGATCACACGCTAGTGGCTAAAGAAGTTGAAGAGTCACCGTATAGATATGTGGTGAAGAAAGGGTTGTAAAACTATCAGCTATCAGCTATCAGCTATCAGCTATCAGCTATCAGCTATCAGCTATCAGCTATCAGCTATCAGCTATCAG
>NZ_JBEOOG010000050.1:0-28662 GCF_040308965.1 Pseudoalteromonas sp. MER144-MNA-CIBAN-0113 | reverse complement strand
TAACTCTGGAGTAAACAACGCCCCCTTTTAGGGGGCTAATTCAAAGCCACCTTCTTTAGAAGGTGGATCTTTTACTTACTTTTACATTTGCAAAGACTTATACACCTCAGACCAGTTTATGCTGCGTAGGCAATGAGCGTATAAGCCACTGTATTTTAAGCTGTAGTATACTTTTTTAGGGTGTATGGTTAAGTTTACAAATAACTGCAAGGTGACGTTCACGTAAGCGTAAGCTTTAATTGCGATGGTGTTTTTAGCTTTTATACTTAATCAAATGGTTATTTTTGGAATTTTTATGCTTACTTTTAACGATAAGTCATTTTATTTTTCACTTTGACGCGCTTTATTTGGTTTATCTACTCATAGTGTGGCGAACCATTAACTGAAGTGATAAAGTCTCGACAATTTGTAGCGTGCTTGCCCAAAAGGGCCCATTATTTTCGGAGTATCTAAAGTGGTTGTATTTAATCAAGTTGAATTTGATAACCATGAACAAGTGGTTTTTTGTTCAGACAAAGCGTCTGGTTTGAAGGCGATTATTGCGGTACATAACACAAACTTAGGCCCTGCGGTAGGCGGTTGTAGAATGTGGGATTATGCTAACGATGAAGACGCAGTATATGATGTGCTGCGTTTATCAAAAGGGATGACCTATAAAAATGCCGTAGCACGCTTGCCATTTGGTGGTGGTAAATCGGTTATTATTGGTAATGCCAAAGAAATCAAATCAGAGCAGTTATTTCGCGCATTTGGTCGCCAGTTAGAGCGACTAAATGGTAGCTACTACTCAGCAGAAGATGTAAACATTACCTGTGATGATGTGGCGTTAATGAACAAAGAAACAAATTACGTGTTAGGCCTTGAAGGAAAAAGTGGTAACCCTTCGCCGTTTACAGCCTATGGTACGTTTTTAGGTATGAAAGCA
Source organism: Pseudoalteromonas sp. MER144-MNA-CIBAN-0113 (assembly GCF_040308965.1). Lineage (NCBI taxonomy): Bacteria > Pseudomonadati > Pseudomonadota > Gammaproteobacteria > Alteromonadales > Pseudoalteromonadaceae > Pseudoalteromonas > Pseudoalteromonas sp. MER144-MNA-CIBAN-0113. The sequence goes on along the minus strand of NZ_JBEOOG010000050.1, from coordinate 27,737 downwards.
GCGCTTAACCATCAACGCGGTATTCAAGACTTTTCTGGTATTAAAGTTGCGGTGCAAGGTTTAGGTGCAGTAGCTTATGGATTATGTAAACATTTGTCTGAAGCTGGTGCTGAGTTATTTGTTACCGATATTAATCATGTTGCAGTAGAACGTGTAGTAAATGATTTTGGCGCAACCGCAGTTGGTATTGATGAAATATACGACCTAGATGTGGATGTTTATGCACCCTGTGCATTAGGTGCCACTATTAATGACACAACAATCCCACGCTTAAAAGCAACGATAGTAGCAGGTTGTGCAAACAATCAACTTGCTGAATCACGCCATGGTGAAATTTTACGTGAAAAAGGTATTTTATATGCGCCTGATTATGTAATAAATGCAGGTGGTATTATTAACGTTTATTACGAAACTGCACCAGAGGGTTACAGTAAAGAGGCTTCTAATAAACACGTAGAAAGAATTTACGATACACTTAGTGAAATTTTTACCCGTAGTGAAAAAGAGCAAAAATCAACGCATTTAATTGCCGATGAACTGGCACAAGAAATTATTGAAAACGGACTTTAAGTTTCCACTCGGTTTAAAATAGGAGCGAAATACGCTCCTTTTTTACACCTTATGTAAGACTTTGGTATAACTACACCCAAAGCGTCATTTTAGTTAATGCGAATATAGATAAAGCACGGTAAAATTTAGTTTTACACTTTATCTATATTTTATGTCCTCTACTGATTTTTCTATTACCCCTCTTGATTTTGAGCAATGGCCTCGAAAGCAACACTTTGAGTTATTTCAGCAGTTCACTCAGCCTTATTTTAATGTGTGCGTACAACTGAATGCGGAAAAGTTATATATCGCCTGTAAACAAGCTAATATTGCTTTTTTTCATGGTTATATTTATTGCTTATTAAAAGTTTGTCATAAGTATGAGCCGATGATGCTGCGCATTATTAACCAAAAACCTTGTTACTTAAGTGCTACGCGGGCAAGTGTAGTCGAGCTTGCCGATGACGAGTCGTTTCGCTTTAGTTATTTTAAATTATACGAGTCGTTAAATGAATTTGCCCGTGAGGCGAAAGCTATTAGCAATGCCACAAAATTAAACCCACTGTTTTCTGATGCGTTTGCAGCAACTGAAGGGCAAGCAGATTTAATTCATGTTTCTGTATTACCTTGGTTAAACTTTAGCAGCTTTTCACATGCATTTACCCACGGTCAAAGTAATGGTATTCCTAAATTTGTGTTTGGCCAATACAATACTGAGACAGGTAAAATGCCGCTCGCTATTGATGTTCATCATGCGTTGTTGGATGGGCTTCATGTCGCTAAATTTATAAAGCAATTGCAGTATACATTTAATAATTTAAGTAATAATAATTAATTAAAAAGTTGTAAGTTTTATGTTATTATTTACCAGCAGTGCTTTTAACTTAAATTGTCGCTCTAAACTTACCCAAATATAAAAATTAATAATTATAAAGGCAATATCTGATGAATCGCTTAGTGATTTTATGTATTTTATTGGTGATTTTTTCTGTTGACGCACAACAGCAGACTCGTTTGCCGTTACGTGATTATTTTTTTGAAACCTGGAATACACGTACGGGTCTTCCTCACAATAGCATTAATAGCCTTGCACAAACACAAGATGGGTATCTATGGGTGGGTACTTGGGAAGGACTTGCCCGCTTCAATGGCCAAGAGTTTAAGTTATTTACTCGCTCTGAAATTACTGACTTGCCTGACTCAGGCGTACGTGCGCTAACCCCTACATCTGATGGCGGTTTACTTATTGCAGGAGCGCGCGGCGGTATTAGCCTATATCAACATCGCCAATGGGACACGCAACCACCTGCCCAAGCGATGGTTAATCATATATTTAAAAGTAAAAATGATAACTTGTGGCTAGCGCTTGAGAATGATGGTGTGTTTTATCGTTCAGCTAGCAGCACTCAAGACATCCCAATAATACAAAATGTCAGTGCGTATCGAATCATTGAAGACCCCAAGGGGGTTATATGGGCGGCGACCAGTGATGGCCTGTATAAAATAGTCAACTACAAACCCACTTTGATGACGCCACAACAGGGGGTTCCAGATGCTCCCGTATATACCTTATTAATCACCCGTGAAGGTCGACTCATTATAGGAAGTGAAAGAGGGGCACGAATCCTTAATGGTGGGCTATTTGAATCGCCTCACCCACAACTCGAGGCGGAATCTATTTCCAGTTTGTTAGAAGATGATCATGGGGATCTGTGGTTTGGCACCATTAATAAAGGTGTTTTTAGGCTTAGCGTCGATGGTTTAGAGCAATTAGATGCTAAAAATGCTTTACCCGCTAACCGTATTCTTTCTTTGTTACAAGACAGAGAAAATAGTATTTGGGTAGGCACCAATGCTGGTGTATTTAGGTTAAGAGAAGCGCCGTTTTCATCGTGGGGCAAAAAGCGAGGCTTATCTAGCGATTATGTGCGTACGGTATTGTCACATTCTGATGGCAGTTTATGGATAGGCGGAAGCACGGGTTTAGATCGGCTGCACAATAATCAGATCAGCCATATTAAAGGCACTAAACAAGGCTCGCCATATTCAATACTAAGCTTACTAGAGCAAAACCAAGGTGATGTCTGGGTAGGCACATACACCTCGGGTGTTTTAAAAGTGGTTAATAACGAACTCGTACCTTATTTAAACCGTGATAATGGCTTAGGTAGTAATGAAGTAAGATCTTTACTTTTTGATTCAAAAAATCGCTTATGGATAGGCTCGGCCATGGGGCTGACACGCGTTAATACCGATGGTAGCTTAAACCAATTTACTAATGAAAAAGAGCTGCCGAGTGGGTTTATTTTAGCCTTGAGTGAAGACAACTCAGCTAATATTTGGGTAGGAACCGGTAATGGGGTCGTGGTTTATGACACTCAAACTGACGTGTTTAATCCTGTTGAGTTTCCTGCTGAATTTGCCGCCCAATATGCGTTTGGCTTTTACATTGATGATAAATACACGTGGATGGCTACCGATCGTGGCTTAGTCCGTTATCAGCATTCAAACGCAAAGATGACTATTTTAGGGCGTGAATTAGGTTTACCCGTTGATAAGCTTTTTCAAATTGTGCCGTTTAAAGACTCACTTTGGCTATCAAGTAACCGTGGCATTATTGAAGTCAATTATAAGCAGGTAAATGAGCTGCTTGATTCAAAATCTAACAATAGAGGTACGCTCGCCTTTCAATTATACGATGAGGCTGATGGCATGCACAGTGCACAAGCAAATGGCGGTTCAACCCCCTCTGCAACCGCTCATTCAGATGGCACAATTTGGTTTGCTACCGCAAAAGGGGTGAGTACAGTAAAACTGGAACGCTTAAAAGAAGCCACTAAAATAGCGTTACCAACGATTGTTGAAAGCTTTTCTGTTGATGGTAAACCAACGTCCTTACCTATAGACGGTGAAACTATTATTTTACCACCAGGGGTGACGCGCTTGTCATTTCAATACGCGGGACTGAGCTTTATTATGCCGCAGCGATTAAACTTTCAAACAAAATTGGAAGGCTTTAATAACGAATGGATCAACCGTCAACACATAGCGACTGCTGAATACACTAACTTACCTGCGGGCAAGTATTCTTTTGCTGTACGTGCAGCCTATCCAAATACTGATTGGCAACAAAATCACAAAGTCGTTAACTTTGAAATTCAATCGCATTTTTGGCAAAAAACAAGCTTTAAGTTGTTTATGTTTTTTCTTTTTGTGGTGGTGATATATAGCGCTTATCGCTACCGCTTATATCGTTATAAACAAGTTGAAAAGGAATTAACCAGCCGAGTGGTGAAGCAAACGCAAGCACTGCAAGAGCAAGCCAGTGCCTTTGCCTATCAAGCCACACACGATCAGCTTACCGATTTACCGAATCGCCGCGCATTTGATGGCTGGCTGGCGGATAACTTTTCAGACTTTAAAGCATGTAATAAATCACTTGCTATCGCTATTATGGATATTGATCACTTTAAACGGATTAACGATGGTTGGTCACACCTCATAGGTGATCAGGTTATATGTGAAGTCGCCAATATTCTTAAAGCGCACTGCGAAGGTGAGCAAGAGGTAGCTCGCTGGGGCGGCGAAGAGTTTACTTTTGTGTTTCCTGATACGAGTGCAGTGCAAGCACAAGAAATGTGCGAGAGGTTACGTAAATGTATTGAAAATAAAAACTTTTCAAATATCGCAGAAGGCCTCAGCGTAACCGTGAGCTTTGGTGTTTCTGACTCAGATAACGTCGATGATTACGATCGGTTATTATCATATGCTGACCAAGCTTTGTATAAAGCTAAAAACAATGGCCGAAATCGAACTGAAGTGGTGTGATTGAAAAACAGCCTCACTGCACCCATTACTATTTTAATAATACGGGCGCAGTATTTTGGCGTTAAAGCTAAATGGTTTGATTTAGGACGACCCAATGATAAATGGGCTATTAATTTTTGTTTTAATTGTATTTATTATAATGTTTTGGCGCTGGCCTGATATTCAAAATGCCGTTTGGCACCGTAAATACAGTGATTTATTGTTAAGTGAGCAACAACACACATTGTTACTGCGTGCTATGCCCATATACAACAAAATGACCGATGCAGAGCGAGCCAAGTTAGCATCCCATATTGTGTGGTTTTTAAATGAAAAGCGTTTTGTTGGCTGCGATGGGTTGCAACTAACGGAGGCAATGAAACTCATTATTGCCGCCGATGCCTGCTTGCTGGTGCTTAACAAGCCTTGGCCTTTGTATAAAAACGTAAAAGAAATTTTACTCTACCCCAGCGCGTATTACGCGCCCCAATCAAGCCGCGATAACGCAGGCCTTGTCAGTTTTCATAATACAGTAAGGCAAGGTGAATCGTGGCCGGGGGGAACATTGGTGCTTAGCTGGCATGATGTGCTTGAGGGCAACCGCTTACCCAGTGATGGGCATAACTTAGTGTTTCATGAATTTGCACATCAACTTGATCAAGAAACCGGTAAAACCACCGGCACGCCACTACTTGCATCACAGGCAAAATACCAACAATGGGAGCGAGTATTTAGTCGAGCGTTTTCGCAGTTAAAAACACATGTTGCTTATAGTATGCCGCATGTAATACATAGCTATGGAGCCACCAATGAGGCTGAGTTTTTTGCGGTGATCACCGAAACATTCTTAGAGAAACCTGTCGATTTACGCCGTGAAGACCCTGAAATTTACCATTTGCTAGTGGATTTTTATCAATTTGATCCTATTGTTTGGCACTGATTTTATGCACTTCATCCTATTACGCTGGTAACTTGCTGGCGTTTTTGTTGCAATCATGTAATAGATCAACACACAGCAACAATAATAAGTGAGATAAGCATGAAAAAAATGCTGCAAACAGCACTCGCGTTATCGGTTTCATTGGCATTAGGCCACGCACACGCAGAGCAAACGGATGAAAAAAAATGGCAAGTTGATTCACCTAAAGGGCAATTTGTTGATGCATCTATTAGTGTAGAGCAAGGCACATGGATGAATGTCGATATAAGTCCTGACGGAGAAACCTTAGTATTTGATTTACTGGGCGATATTTACACCATGCCAATGAGTGGTGGTAAAGCGACTAAAATAACCTCAGACATTGCATGGCAAATGCAGCCGCGCTTTAGCCCAGATGGCAAGCACATTGCTTTTACATCAGATCAAGGCGGTGGTGACAATATTTGGATAATGGATGTTAACGGCGAAAACCAAATCGCCGTCACTGACGAAACATTTAGATTACTCAATAGCCCTGCGTGGAGCCCTGATGGCGATTATTTAGTTGCACGTAAGCATTTTACCGCCAGTCGCTCGCTAGGCGCAGGTGAGGTCTGGCTTTATCACAAAGCCGGCGGTAAAGGGGTGCAACTGACTAAACGTGAAAACGATCAAAAAGATTTAGGTGAACCCATGTTTTCACCGGATGGTCGGTATGTTTATTTTTCGCATGATGCAACCCCGGGTAAAACTTTTCATTATTCAAAAGACTCTGTTGCCGGTATTTATAAAATTAAGCGTTATGACCGTGAAACAGGCGACATAGAAACCATTATAAGTGGCATGGGCGGGGCAATAAGACCGACGCCGTCGCCAGATGGTAAAAAACTAGCGTACATAAAGCGTGATGACTTTCAAACCAGCCTGTACTTATATGATTTAACCAGTGGTGAGCATACTAAGCTATACGACAAGCTAGAGCGCGATATGCAAGAAACGTGGGCGATTCATGGTGTATATCCGACTATTGCGTGGACCCCAGATAACGAAGAGCTGGTATTTTGGGCTGGTGGCACCCTTCATAAACTCAATGTCGATGATAAATCAGTTAGCGATATTGCATTTAAAGTAGACACCACGAAAAAAATTCAAAAAGCAGTGCGTTTTACTCAAAATATCGACACTGATGAGTTTGATGTAAAAATGCTGCGTAATGTGCAAATTAGCCCTGATGGTGAAACCGCACTTTTTGAAGCGCTTGGTTATATTTACAAGCGCGATTTAGAATCAGGAAAAATAAAGCGCTTAACTAAGCAAACCGATCATTATGAGTTATTCCCGCAGTATTCTCGTGATGGCAAAAACATTGTCTACACCACGTGGGATGATAACGAACAAGGCACCGTGCGTGTCGTCTCTGCACGTAGTGGTCGTGGCGACACTATTACACAAGAGCCGGGAAAATACGTAGAGCCAACATTTAGTCCAGATGGCAAAACCGTGGTGTATCGTAAAGCCAGCGGCGGCAGCATTTTAAACCCTAAGTGGTCACTGCATCCTGGGGTATACAGTGTTAGTGCTAAAGGCGGAAAAAGTGAGCTCATTTCTAAAAGTGGCTATCAACCTCAGTTTGGCAGTGCCAACGATCGTGTTTATATTATGAGCCCATGGCCTAAGCCGACATTAAGTGTGGTAGAGCTTGAAAGTAAAAAAGTACGTAAACTGTATGAGTCAGAGCACGCCACTGAATTTAGAGTCTCTCCAGATGGTGAGTATTTAGCTTTTGCTGAGCGCTTTAAAGTATTTGTTACTCCATTTGTAGAGCGCGGCAAAACGATAAATATTGGGCCCAAAGACAGTCAATTTCCAATTGAGCAGCTATCTGTACGCGCCGGTGAAAACATTAGCTGGAGTGCCAATAGCAATAAACTGTATTGGACACTGGGGCCTGAGCTTTACCATGCCAGTTTAGAGGGTATGTTTGCGATTAATAAAGCGGATGATAAAGACGTTAAAGTAAAAAGCGGTACTAACATAGGCTTTAGTAAAAAAATGGCTGAACCGCAGGGCATGATTGCATTAACTGGCGCTAAAATTATTACCATGGAGGGTGAAAAGGTCATTGAAAATGGCGTTATTGTTACCGATGGCAAACATATCAAAGCTATTGGTACTGCTGCCGGTGTGAGCATTCCTAAGGGGGCAAAGGTCATTGATGTAACAGGTAAAACAATTATGCCTGGCATTGTAGATGCCCATGCTCATGGCTCACAAGCCAGTGATGAAATTATCCCGCAGCAGAACTGGAAAAACTTAGCAGGTCTTGCGCTGGGTGTTACTACTATTCACGACCCATCAAACGACACCACTGAAATATTTACCGCGAGTGAAATGCAAAAAGCGGGGATGATCGTTGGTCCGCGTATTTTCTCTACCGGTACTATCTTATACGGCGCGAATATGCCTGGGTATACCTCGCATATTGATTCATTAGATGATGCTAAATTTCATTTAGAGCGCCTTAAAAAAGTGGGTGCGTTTAGTGTTAAATCTTATAACCAACCGCGCAGAGAGCAGCGTCAGCAAGTTATAGAAGCAGGGCGAATGCTTGAAATGATGGTAGTCCCTGAAGGGGGGTCATTATTACAACATAACTTGAGTATGGTAGTCGATGGCCATACAGGCATTGAGCATTCAATTCCTGTTGAACATATTTATGACGATATTAAGCAGCTATGGTCACAAAGTGATGTAGGTTACACACCTACATTGGTAGTTGCCTATGGCGGTATTTGGGGTGAAAACTACTGGTATGATAAAACGGACGTATGGAATCATCCACGTTTAAGTAAATTTGTGCCTAAAAACCAATTATTACCGCGCTCAATGCGCCGAGTTAAAGCACCCGATCATCACTATAATCACTTTAACAATGCTCGCGTAGCGGCTGAGTTACAAGATTTAGGTGTACTTGTTAATTTGGGGGCGCATGGTCAACGTGAGGGGTTAGGTGCGCATTGGGAAATGTGGATGTTTGCCCAAGGCGGCATGACGCCACTGGAAGCAATTAGAGCATCTACACTCGATCCGGCAAAATATTTAGGCCTAGATAAAAATGTGGGTTCATTAGAGGTCGGTAAACTGGCAGATTTAATGGTTATTGATGGCGACCCACTGAAAAACATTCGTGATTCAGACAAAATTGATTACACCATGATCAACGGCCGTTTGTTCGACGCAGCCACCATGAACGAAGTAGGCAAAAAACAGAGTGAACCATTATTTTTTGAATAATGCAGCCATTTTTTAGTCAATAAGCGGCTATTTAGCCGCTTTTTTAATACTGTATTTACCTATTTAACCAACCGCTACTATCGCTTTTAAAATATTATCACTAGGTGGAGTCACTGTTACATCATGCATCACCCTCGCTCTACATATATAACCTTCCTTTAAAATAAGTAAGTGTTGCGTGGCTTCAATTGCTTTTTCTCTATTGTGAGCAAATTCAGGTGTTTCTAAAAGAGCTGATAGTATGATCTCAAAGTTCGCTTGCTTGTGCTGTTTGCAAAGTTTGGCAATAGGGTCGTTCTCTACAGGGTACTCAGCTGCAGTATTAATAAAAAAACAGCCATTAAAACACCCTAACTCTGAAACCTCATTATTAATCCACTTTTTCAGTCCGGCAAAAATTGCCTGTGCGACTAACATAGCACTTGGTTGTATACATATTTTTTTAAGCCAAGCGTTAAAGCAGATGTCACGTGAGACTAAACAAGCACAAATAAGCGCGTCTTTGCTTTCAAAGTGCTTATATAAGGTTTTTTTTGCAATGCCCGATACAGCTAAAATTTCATTAATACCAACAGCGTGTATACCCTTTTTATAAAAAAGACTCAGTGCCGTACTGATTATTTGTTGTTGTTTATCCATGATATTCCAAATTTGAGCAGTAAAAACACAGCTTGACATAGGTAGACCGACTTGTCTACATTACAGGTGTAGACAAGTCGGTCTACTTTTGAGGAGGTAATATGCATAGTGAGCAAATAAAGTCGGCATTAATCGCAGGTGTTTTTTCTACTTTTGTTTTGGGGTTTTTGGCGTGGCTAAATTATATGGGTGATTACGGTATTTGGTTAATGGCGCCATTCGGCGCAACAGCTGTACTTGTTTTTGGCGTACCGCAGAGCCCGTTAGCTATGCCAAAAAACGTAATAGGGGGGTATATGCTGACCGCAATGATTGGGGTTGTTTTTAGCTATTATAGTGCTGATAGTGCGATTATGATTGGGCTGGCTGTGGGTATTGCTATAACATTAATGATAATCACAAAAACTATTCACCCTGCTGCCGGCGCAAACCCTATCTTAATTATTGAGTCTGGCCAAAGTTGGGATTTTTTAATAATGCCAGTACTGGCAGGAACTGTATTTATAGTTTTGTCTGGCTTTGTTGCGAGGTGGTTTATTCAATACTTGATGGATAATAAATATAAAAAAACCGCTTAACGCGGTTTCTTTTATACAAAGCACTCAGCTGATCAAACAACACCGCGAGGTAGGCGGCAATCGTGATCTTTGCGAGCAAGCTCAACTATCCAAAGCTCTTCTGCTGTGTAGCCTTCTTCGTTTTGTGTGATCACGGTGAAAGGCGCTTTTTTCTGTGCTTTTACAGGAGCAGCTTTTTTAGTTTTTTTAGCAGGTGCTTTTACTGCAGCTTTTTTTGTAGACTTACCAGAGCTTAATTCTTTAGTCAGCTCTGCTACATCAGCTAGGCGCATGTTCTTGCCGCCATCAATGCTATACCAGCCAGGTTTAGTTGTTATTTCAGGTTTTTTACCGTTGGCAGCTTCATATGCAGCTTCAAAGGCAGATAACACTTCTGTTTTGTCTAGTTTGCTCATCAGAGACCCTATACGTTGTTTACACAGATAAAGAGGAGGTATTTATACCTATTTTAGAACTGTTTTTCAATTTTTTGCGATTTTCCTTTCATTTTTAGCGCATAACCGCCAAAATTTGTACAAAATTCAGTGCAAAGTAAGGTAAGTAGTATGCAACGTAGAGAATTTAATCAATTATTAAACACCCTGTTAAAGCCAGAAACCATTAACGATTTTTGTCCAAACGGGCTTCAGGTAGAAGGTAAAGATGAGATACGCACTATAGTAACGGGTGTAACGGCAAGCCAAGCACTTATTGATGCCGCGATTGAAAATAATGCCGATGCCATTTTGGTACACCATGGCTATTTTTGGAAAGGCGAGTCACAACCTATCACTGGCATGAAAAAACGTCGTGTGGCTGCGCTTTTAGCTAAAGACATCAATTTATTTGCCTATCATTTGCCGTTAGATATTCACCCTGAAATGGGTAATAACGCACAGCTGGCGCAATTGCTCGATATTGAAATTGAAGCAGGCCTTGAGCCAACTAACAACAGTGTAGCGATGAAAGGGCGTTTAAAAACACCGTTAACGGGCAGTGAATTTGCTAAAAAAATAAGCCAAGTGCTTAAGCGCGAGCCACTAACGAGTTTAGTACGTACTGATAAAATTGAAACCATCGCTTTGTGTACAGGTGGCGGGCAAGGGTATATCGACTTAGCAGCCGAGCAAGGTATTGATGCTTACTTAACTGGTGAGGCATCAGAGCAAACCATTCACAGCTCACGCGAGCAAAATATCGACTTTTTTGCCGCAGGCCATCACGCCACCGAGCGCTACGGTATAAAAGCATTAGGCGAATATCTTGCTAAGCAACATGGCTTTGACGTGACATTTATTGACATAGACAATCCTGTGTAAACACCTAGCTTAAAAGTAATTTTATAAATAACCTACTTGTAACGTATTTCGGGTAGGTTATTTAAAATATAGCGTTCTAAATAGCTAATTTAGCAAACTATGGTAAGTCAGTATGTTGATTTTTTATATACCCGCATACCCTTTTATCCTTTTTGTGAGTTAATTATTTTTGGTTTATGCATCCCAAAAATTTAATAAACGTAATAGATATAAACCTACGCTTAAAATCATAATTACATCCATTCTTATATTGCAAAAAACACAGATCTTTCGCTGTACTTACCTCGTTTAAATTACAATGTTACTTTGCTTGCTACTAAGGTAGTTACTTTAAAGGAATGAAATGGAAGGGGTATTAGCTTTAATTGAGCAGTACGGGTTGTTGGTTTATCTGTTACTTTTTGGTTATTGTGCGTTAAAAAGTGGATGGCTACCTTTGTTCGCAGGCTATGCTGCACATACTGGCGCACTAGATGTTGGTTTTGTTGCTTTGGCTGCTTTTATGGGTGGCTACTTGGGCGATGAATTACGTTTTGCTCTAGCAAGAGCGTATGGCGCGGCATGGATTGAAAAACCAGGCCGCCTTGGTCGATTATTTAAAACAGCCAGTCAGCTTGCTGAACGCCATGGCACAGCCTACATTTTTCTATATCGTTATCCTAAAGGATTACGCACGATTGGTGCCCTTCCCGTAGGGCTTACAGCAATTAGTTGGCGCCGTTTTAGTGTGTTAAATGGATGCTCTACACTGCTATGGGTTATTGTTTTAGTCGGTGGAGGCTACATTTTCGGTGCTACTTTTGATGCTTTAGGTGTTGAGAATTTAACAGCACTAAGTCTGCTATTTCTTTGCGTATTTTTAGTGACACTGTACCGGCTTTGGAATAAAACAGCTGAGGTTAAAACCCTCTAAGAATAACAAAACACCCAACGCTACTATAAACGAATATTCAGTTTTATTTTTTCATAACCCCCTGTGTAAAACGCAAATAATTGCGGTTTTTTAGGGGGAATTTATGCAGCGTAATAAGCGTTAACTTAATTAAAGTGCTTCAGGGTTAATTGTACGGCGTACATTTATCCACGCATTGCCAATAACTTCATGAGCATACTGGGTGACTACTAGTAGTGCTTTTGCATTGGGTATGAGTTGTTTATACCAAGGGAAAGCGGCAAAGTTGTGGTAGTCGGTTGCGGCAGGGATAACGTTAATGCCTTGCGCATTAAATAAATTTTTTGCTCTGGGCATATGGCTTACTGAGGTGACTAAAGCGACCTTGTAATCAACGAGTTTTGAGGCTAAAAGTTTTGCCTCTTGGGCGGTATCCATTGCGTTTGGATTTTGCACAATACGATTTTTATTAATACCTAAGCTAATTGCGGTTTTATACATTAACGCGCTGTTGGTGACTTTTTCATACCCCCCACCTGAAACAATCAGTTGCGCATGGGGGTAAATGTTAGCAAGTCTTATTCCTTCCACCAAACGGGTTAACGCACAATTACCTAACTGACTGTTAGCACTCAATGCAGGGTTGGGGTTTATGTCACAGCCAAGCACCACAATTTTATCTATATTGGGGTGTTTAAGATAATTAAATGCTAATGAGGTTGGTTGGCTATTTTTAATCAGTAAGTTGGCCACCAAAGGGGTGCTGGCAATAAGCAGGGTTGCTAGGCTCATTAAAGATATAGCGATTGCGACTTTTCGTTGTTTGAGCGCAAAAATGAGTAATATTAGGCTTACTAAGCCCAACAAAGGTAACGGCATGAGCAAGCCGCCCAGTATTTTTTTTAGTTCAAACATAGTGAGCAACATGATTAAGTATATTTATTAGCATGTTACTCATAAGTTTAAGATTTATCGACCGTTATTTAATTTACAGGTGTTTAAAAAGTGACGATAAACTGGATTGTCTTTCATGTCTTTTTTCATCGCTAAGTACATTGGACGCGTTAAACCAAGCGCGCCCAGTGGAATTGACTTAATTAACCCTTGGCTTTCATAAGGGGTTACTAACCAATCGGGTAAGGCGGCCACACCCATACCTGCACTGACTAATTGAAATATAAGTAAACCTTGATCAACCGTTTTTAGGGTGCCGTCAAAACGCGCATTTTGGATGAAATGCTTAAATATATCTTGGCGCTCACGCGGAATAGGGTAAGAAATAATAGTTTCGCTTTTCAAATCAAGCGCAGTTACATAGGCTTTTTTCGCTAAGTCGTGATCTGGTGCCACAATCAGTTTCAGCTTAAAGTCAAACAAATGGGCGTATTCAAGTTTGTCAGGGTCGCGAATATCTGATGTAAGCACGAGATCTAATTCATCATTTAATAAGTCTGGGATAGCGTCGTAACTAAAGCCACGCTCGTAATCAATTTTTATATCAGGCCAAAAGTTATTAAATTCTTTGATAGTAGGCAATAACCAATGAAAACAGGCGTGACATTCAACGCTTAAACGCAGCTGCGAAATAGGCTGGTTTAGGCTTTCTTTGAGTCGGCACTTGGTGGCTTCTAATTTAGGTAATATTTCGTGTGCTAATTCAAGTAATAACATACCTTGAGGTGTAAATCGGACTGGCTGAGTTTTACGCTCAAACAACTGGCAGTCTAATTTGTTTTCTAAATCTTTGATTTGATGTGATAAAGCTGACTGAGTTAAAAATAGTTCGCGGGCTGTATTGACGAGAGAACCCGTTTCTTTAAGGGTAGCAATTGTTTTTAAGTGTTTAATGTCAATCATCTTTAATAAATCTCATGGATATGGTGAGTATAGCTCAGATTCATTACATACTACGCCTTTACAAAAACCGTTTCAACGTCTGGATGGCTATAAAATTGCACTTTAGTGTGTTTTTTACTGCGAACATTAAGTTTTTTAACTTTGTTGAGTCAAACAGTGTTTAGTTTTTTATTTATTGTTGAATTTGTCTCATGTTTGTTTGAGTTTTTTATTAATGATTATTGTTCTGGTAACAGATAACTTTATTGTCATGTAACTCTCTAAAATAAGTAGGTTATAGCGCGACATTAATATTTAGATGTTTCATAGCGAGGTTAAAATGCGAATTAAAATTTACGGCGAAGGGTTTGGCAGGCAAAAGCTCAGTAAACGCAACTGAGGTGTAAAGGATACACGATTGAAAAAAGCAGCGAATGCAAGGATTGAATGATTAGGGGCTACTCATTGGCATACATTAATACCAACTCGTATACGCCTTTAAATAATGTAATGTATTAAAGCATTCGCTAACGGGGTTAAAGATTTTTATTAAGAACAATGTGGCACAAACTAATTATAAGGTTTTCTACTGGTTAAATAGACCCTTACTTAAGTAAGCAGTTATAAGGCAGATTGTAAAAAGCTGTAAAGTGACGTTGCATGAGTTAGTGTTGGCAAAAGCGTAAAAGTAATTACTGTGATTTTTAAAAGCCAGCAAACCTGGCTTATTAATTAAAGAGGGCTATGTATTAGTAAAATAGCTTCTTTTGCTGTAACAGGTTTAGACTTTAAAAAGCCTTGGCCATAATCACATTGGGTTTTTTGCAAAATAGCGAGTTGTTCAGGGCTTTCTATCCCTTCTGCTATAACAATAAGATCTAATGAAATGGCTAAGGTTAAAATAGCATCAATCAATGGATTGGCTGTGGTTTTTAAATTATCGATAAAGCTTTTATCAATTTTAAGGACATGAATAGGCAGTTGATGCAAGTAACCAAGGGCAGAGTAACCGGTGCCAAAGTCATCTAAACAGAGCAATACTTTTAAAGGCGATAATCCTTGAATAATTTGTGTTGCTAACTCTAAATTTTCAATCAATCCCGATTCGGTTATTTCTAGACATAATGAGCCTAAAGGTAGTTGATGTTTTTTGTAGATTGCATGAAGCTGATCCACAAACTCTAAACTTGCGAAGTGGCGAGATGAAACATTAACCGTAACGCGTAAAAAACGATGCCCTTGTTGTTGCCATAAAGCGATATGCTGTGCTGCAAGGTCGAGCAAATGCAAATCTAAATTGATAATCTGCCCCGTTTTTTCTGCAATAGGGATAAAGTCACCTGGCGATACAAACCCTTTTCGTGGGTGATGCCAACGTACTAAAGCTTCAAACCCCATAACGTCACTGCTAGTAATGTTAAAAATAGGCTGAAAATACAGTTCAAACTCATCATGCTCAATACCGTGTTGTAAATCATTTTCAAGGTCGGCATGTGTTTTTAACTTGTTACGCATGACATTATTAAAAAACTTAACTTGGCCACGCCCTGATGATTTTGCTTCGTACATAGCCGCGTCTGATTGCTGTAATAAAACAAATGCTTCATCGTTTACATTATCGCTAAATGCAACGCCAATACTGGTAGAGGGTTGCAGTAAATGACCATCAATATCAATGGGATCTGACAGGGCGGTTTTTATTCGAGCGAGGGCATCGTTTACTTGGTCACGATGACTGAGATTTTCCATAAAAATAGCAAACTCATCGCCACCTAAGCGAGAAAAGGTATCAGTATTGCGAACGGTTTGAGTAATCAATTTACAAATAGCAATTAAAAAATGGTCACCTACTTCATGGCCTAACGAATCATTAATACTTTTGAAGCGATCAAAATCAAGGTAGAGCAGAGCATGAAAAGTCCCTTTTTTAGCGCGATTCAAGCGTAAAATTGCATGCTTCATTCTTTCTATTAGTAACGAACGATTGGCAAGCCCTGTTAGTTCATCATGCAGTGCTTTGTGCTCGAGTTCTTGGCGAGCTAAATGCCTGTCTATAACCATACTTATTTGTCGGCTCACATACGTCAACAGCGAGCTATCATGTTCGTTGTAGTAATGTTGCTTGTCATAGCTTTGTACGACAATAACGCCACTCATGCGCTCATTAACTTTATATGGCACACCAAGCCAAGAGTCTGCTAGTTCACCGACCAATTTAAAGTGGCCTTGCTCTATATAGTGTCGGTATTGCTCTTTATTAAGCAGTAAAGGGCGCTCGTTAATTAATAAATAGTAAGAGGCTGTTTCTTTTAACTGATCTTTTGAAATAATTTTATGCGTGTTTGTTTGTACACCGCCTTCAACGGTATAGACAAAATCTAGAACATCTTCTTTTTTATCATACAAAGCAATAAAAAAGTTACTTGCATTAAGAAGGCTATCAATAATCACATGCAGCGATTTAAAAAAGGTATCTAAATTTTGTGCTTTATAGGTTAAGTTAGCTATTTGCAGTAGGCTACTTTCTAATTTTTGCGCATTATTAAGTTGCCGAACGGTATCTTGCAAGCTGTTGACGGTATTCACTTGATTTATTTTTGCGCTTAGTAAGTGGGCAACGGTAGTTAAAATTTCTAAATGTGAACTGGTAAAGTAATTTTTTATTGGGTGTTCACAGTCAATTACGCCGAGTACTTTATCTTTATATATTAAAGGCACACACAGCTCTGATTGCGCAGGGCGCTCATCAGCAATGTAGCGGCTGTCTTTAGTTACATCGCCTATTATTAAAGCTTGCCCAGTTGATGCAGCATAGCCCGTTATCCCCTCATTAAAGCGGATTAACTTTCGTTCTGACTGATAACTAGTGTGTTCGCTTTCAATACCCATAGACGCTACTTGATTTAGCGTAGATTGGCTGTCATCGGCTAAATAAATCACGCAGTCGACAAATCCAAGTCGATTAACAACTTGTGTGGTGACATAACTAAAGAGCGCTTCTAACGTATTCAGTTGCAATAAACTTGAGGAGAACTGATTGATTATACTCAATTGATCCGTTTTAGTTTCGAGCGCTTTAGTAGTATCGATAGTGTTCGACATAGGCAACGAAGGTAGGCCTTATAATTATTATTAAAGGTACATACGTTAACCTAATATTAACCTTTCTACAAAATAAAACGATAAATGAGAAGCGTGAAGTGTAAAGTTTACTTTATATATAGTATCTAAGGATTATTTTTTAATAAGGTCTTTACTCGAAAACCCCATATGCCTATGATCAGTTAACTTAAGCATTAGGATTTTACGATGACGAGCAAAATGACAACTCTAACGATTACTAGGCCCGATGATTGGCATGTACATTTACGCGACGGGGATCAGCTAAAAGATACAGTACGTGATATCAGTCGTTATATGGGCCGAGCGATCATTATGCCAAACCTAGTACCGCCAGCCACGTGTACTGAAACCGCATTATCGTACCGAGAGCGCATTATGGCAGCGAAACCTCAAGGGCAGTTTGAGCCACTAATGGTACTTTATCTTACTGATAAAACGACACCAGAAGAGATAAAAAAGGCAAAAGCAACGGGTAAAATATTTGCAGCTAAATTGTACCCAGCGGGTGCAACCACAAATTCAGATTCTGGCGTAACATCGGTTAAAAATATTTATCCGGTGTTAAAAGCAATGCAAGAAGTTGGCATGCTGTTACTCGTCCACGGTGAAGTAACCGACTCGTCTATTGATATATTTGATCGTGAAAAAGTGTTTTTAGAGACTATTTTAGGCGATGTTGTCGCTGACTTCCCTGAGCTTAAAATTGTTCTTGAACACATAACAACGAAAGATGCGGTAGAATTTGTAGAAAGTGCCTCTGATAACGTAGCAGCTACAATTACTGCGCATCATTTACTATACAACCGTAACCATATGTTAGCAGGGGGCATTCGCCCACATTATTATTGCTTACCTATATTAAAGCGAAACATTCATCAGCAAGCACTTATGGCGGCGGCAACGAGTGGCAATAAAAAATTCTTTTTAGGCACTGATTCAGCGCCACATTATAAAGATAAAAAAGAAGCTGCATGCGGTTGTGCAGGTGCATACACTGCACATGCTGCTATTGAACTTTATGCTGAAGCTTTTGAAGAGGCTGGTGCGCTTGACAAGTTAGAGGGCTTTGCAAGCCATTTTGGTCCAGATTTTTATGGCTTAGCGCGTAACACCGACACTATTACCTTAGAAAAATCGCCTTGGACAGTGCCGGCAAGCTACTCGCTAGGTGACTCTGAAGTAGTACCAATCAAAGCTGAGAGCGTTATCGACTGGCAAGTTAAATAGTTAATATTTAAACACTAAACTTTAAACCACCTTAAATTCAAGGTGGTTTTTTTATTTTAAGTGGCTAAAAAATATACTGATAAAAACTATTTTAAAGCAATTGTAATCTGTTTATAAAAAATACAATATTTTGTTTGTTATTTTCTATAAAAATTAAAAGGTTACACCGTAGTTAGTAAAACAATGAAACTTCAAAAATAAATCCTAATTAATAGAGCTAAAAAAATTTTAATGTGTTAATCTTAACTGGCTTTGAGTTTTTGCGTATTGAATTACGGTATTGTGCTGCGTTTAAGGTTACCGGTTTGGTTATTACTTCTTCCTGTACTATCACCTCCAGTTTTTTGGGCATTGACTCAGGGAGGATATTGCCATAATTATATGGCTGAATTTTAATTATTGACTTACAGGAAAATTTAGTATGTCGGTTACTGGTAAAGTAAAATTTTTCAACGAAGCTAAAGGCTTTGGTTTCATTGAACAAGAAAATGGTCCTGACGTGTTTGTACATTTCAGCGCAATCACTGGTTCTGGTTTTCGCACTCTTAGCGAAGGTCAAGCAGTGACTTTCAGCATCAAGCAAGGTCAAAAAGGCCCTGAAGCTGAGAACGTAGAAGTAGCATAATTTATTATGTGAACCTAAGTTCATCGTGGTGAAACACTAACCTGTTTCACCATAATTCTTAAATAATTATCAACTCTATTTTTAATCTCTCTGTATTGCCTTTCATTTCTGATATCCGTTATTCATATTTTTAACCCCGATATACCAAATTAAACGTAAACCTTTATGCACTAGTCCGTTGTTGGTCAATGATCACCTAGCGATTTAAATTTAGTCTACTGCTTGATGTGAGTTTAATTATATTGAGTTCATAAAAGTGCGTAAGATTGATATTTCTCCATGGAAAAATATAAAAAATCGGCAGGATATTAATGATCAGTAGAAACAAAAAACACAGGTGTTAATAAAAATGATTCTTTGTAATCTATTTCCCCTCCTTTGTATTGCTTTTTAGATAATCGGCACGTCCTTATTACTATGCGACGAATGCGCGAATAATAACGATTAGCTGTATTTTTAGCTTAAAAAGTCTCAAAAACCACTAAAAAAGAATATTCGGGACAGAAAATAAGCTTATTTTTAATTTTTTTTCAGCCACGATTAAGTTAATTTTAAATGTTATATTTTTGTTTACTTTAACTAGGTGGTTTATCAGTATTCTTACTATATCTGGCTTTGCTGAAATTGCATTTGTCACGTTAGTTACGATAATGTTAATTTTTTTGTGTGAGCCCTTTAAATATCTTACAAACAAGCTGATTTATTTATAGGTTATGCGAAACATGAAGTTGACATGACTTAATGCATTTAGCATTATTGGTAAGTTGATATCTATTAAAAGATATCAGGGTTGACTTCCCCTTGCGGGTTGATAATTAAATTATAAAAGTAACATTACTTAATTGGTTGGGAACTATGTCTGTTAAAATCAGAAAGAGTCTTGTAGCAACTGCGTTGGTTGGCGCTTTTGCATTTGCAAGCAGCAATGTGATTGCAGATCCTTTGAATGACGTGCAAAAAGCAGGTCAAACAATTCAAAAGGCTGCGGTTAAGTCTCAAACTAAAATTGACAATGTATATGGTCAAACTCAGGAGCTAATCGCTGAGTACCGTAGCATCGTTGATGAGACTGAACTTATGAAAGTGTACAACGATCACGTAGCACGTTTGGTCGCTGACCAAAATGCGTCTATCGCATCGTTCGATCGTCAAATCGCGACTATCGATAACACTAAACAAAACGTTGTGCCTTTGATGTATCGCATGATCGATACGCTTGAGCAATTCATCAAAGCGGACGTTCCATTTAACCTTGAAACACGTCTTGGACGTGTTGAAAGATTACGTGAGATCATGGCATCTGCATCTGTAACAACGTCTGAGAAGTTCCGTCAGGTACTTGAAGCGTACACTGTTGAAACAGCATACAGTTCAGCTGTAACTGCTTCTCAAGGTACTTTAGATGTTGATGGTCGTAGCATTAACGTTGATATCGGTCGTTTAGGTCGTATCACTTATGTAGCGCAATCATTCGATCTAAAACACGCTTGGGTGTGGGATAACAACACTAAACAGTGGAAAGAATTAGGTGAAGAATACCTAAAGCCTGTTAAAGAAGTGATCCGTATGGCGCGTAAGCAAGCGACACTAGAACTTGTTAAACTACCAATTTTTGGCGCGGAGTAATCAATAATGAAGAAACTATTTAAAGGTTTTGCTGTTGCAGCAGTACTGTCTGTTTCTGCCGGTACCGCGCTTAATGCACATGCAAATACTGATGCTTTAGATAAAATTCTTGAGCAAGTAAAGCAAGAGCGTATTTCTGAAGGGAAAATCAATAAGCAACGTGAACAAGAGTTCTTATCAGATCGTGCTGATAAGCAAGCGTTACTTAACAAAGCGAAAAGCCAATTAGCTGCTGAAAAAGCACGTGGTGATCGTCTTAGCAAAGAATATGCACAAAACGAAAATACTTTAGCGGAAAAAGAGCAAGCTCTTCAAAACGCGCAAGGTACGTTAGGTGAAATGTTTGGTGTTGTTCGTCGTGCAGCAGCTGACGCGATTGGTTCAATTGAAGCATCTTTAGTAAGTGCTGAAAAACCAGGTCGTGCTGAAGTACTTCGTTCATTAGCTGCGGCTAAAGAACTTCCAACAGTTCGTGAACTAGAAGAACTTTGGATTTCACTTCAAACAGAAATGACTGAGTCAGCTAAAGTTTCAACGTTTGAAACTGAAGTTGCAGGTCTTGACGGTAACCCGTCAATGAAAAAAGTAACACGTATCGGTAACTTCAACTTAGTTACAGACGATGGCTACTTAATCTACTCACCAGAGACTAAGTCTATACAGCCTCTAGGTAAGCAACCTGACAGCTATATCTTAAAAGGTATTTCTGATCTAGAAGGTACTTCAGCTGATAACTACGCTGGCGTATACGTGGATCCTACACGTGGTGCAATCTTACGTATCAACACGCAGAAGAAGTCTCTTATGGAGTACTACGAGCAAGGTGCTGAAGTTGGTTACATCATCACCGTATTGCTTGCTGTAGGTCTTTTAATCTTCTTAGTACGTTTCGTTGATTTAGCGCTTACTACTTCTAAGATCAAAGCTCAGCTTAAGAACTTGTCTACACCGAATACAAACAACCCATTGGGTCGTATTCTTAAAGTGTACTCTGACAACAAAAATCAAGATGTTGAAAACCTTGAGCTTAAACTTGATGAAGCGATTCTACGTGAAACGCCACGCATCGAAGCGGGTATTAACATCATCAAGATCCTTGCTGCTATCGCACCATTACTAGGTCTACTAGGTACGGTAATCGGTATGATCCTAACGTTCCAAACAATCACATTGTTCGGTACGGGCGATCCGAAGATCATGGCTGGTAACATCTCTCTAGCACTTGTAACTACAGCGCTAGGTCTAATTGCAGCACTACCACTTATCCTACTTCATTCAATTGTTGCAGGTCGTAGTAAGTCGGTACTACATATCCTTGATGAGCAAAGCGCGGGTATCATCGCGACTCACGCGGAGAAGGAGAAAGCCTAATGCTAGTCCTGATGGAGATCTGGGAATCTATCAGGGATTTTGTTGGCACAGGCGGCCAGGTTTTATACGTGGTCGCGATAGCACTCTTTCTTATGTGGGTTTTAATGATTGAGCGCTATTGGTTCTTACTTGCTGAGTTTCCTCGTTTAACGAAGGAAATTGTAGCTAAGTGGGATGCCCGCCAAGACACTACGTCTTGGTACGCACACAGAATCCGTGAAGCATGGATTTCTGAAGCGTCTGAAAAATTAGATCAGCGTATGTTGTTGATTAAAACATTAGTAGCTATATGTCCTTTAATAGGCTTACTTGGTACTGTTACGGGTATGATCGCGGTTTTTGAAACGATGGCAACCCAAGGTACAGGTAATGCACGTTTAATGGCATCAGGCATATCAATGGCAACAATCCCAACAATGGCTGGAATGGTTGCGGCACTATCTGGGGTATTCTTTAGCTCACGCCTTGAGGCAAGAGCGAGAATGGTGAAAGCCAAGCTTGTAGATAGTATGCCTCATCACTAGAGAGAGAATTAAATATGGCACGTAAACAACGTTTTCGTGAAGAAGAAGAAGCAGCGGTAGATATGACGCCAATGCTTGACATCGTATTTATCATGCTTATTTTCTTTATCGTAACTACATCGTTCGTTAAAGAGGCTGGTATCGAGGTCAATAAACCAAAAGCTGCCCAAGCTACGAAGCAAAAAAATGCTAACATTTTTATTGCAATTCGTAGTGACGGTGCAATCTGGATTGATAAACAGCAAGTTGATGTTGAACGTGTTTCAGCAAAAATCGAAAGTTTATTAGCAGAACAACCTACTGATGTTGTAATTTTGCAAGCTGATAAAGAAGCAAAACACGGCACAGTGGTTAAAGTGATGGACCAGATTAAAGCGACGGGTGATAACCTGAGAATTTCAATAGCTGGAGATCAGTAATGATTCGTTTTCTGTTTTCACTGATTGCAGGTGGGGCAGTTACTTTCGGCTTGTTCTACTTCATGGCATACCTCATCTCTGGTGGGGCTGACCGTAATACGGAACAAAAAGAGCAGATCATAGTCGAAATTATGACGAATCCGCCTGAATCTAAGGTGCAGGAGAGGAAGCGTGTACCGCCTCCGCCACCGCCAAAGCAGCCGCCTAAACCGCAGCCGCCACAGCCGGAAAATAGCAACCCAAATACTGGTGGCTTGTCATTTAATATGCCAAGTATCGATGTGGGAAGCACGGCCGGTGGACTAAGTGGTCCAGGTGCATTTGGACGAGATGGTGATGCGACACCTATCGTTCGTATTGAACCAAAATATCCAACACAAGCAGCACGTGATGGTAAAGAAGGTTGGGTTCAACTTTCGTTCACAATTGATGAGTTAGGTGGCGTGATTGACGTTGATGTTATCGACGCAGATCCAAAACGTATCTTTGACCGTGAAGCTAAACGTGCATTGCGTAAGTGGAAATACCGTCCTAAGATCATTGACGGGAAACCACAAAAGCAAGTTGGTTTACAAGTTCAACTAGACTTTAAACTTAACCAAGGCAACTAAGGAGGCGAGTAATGAGAAATTTTTCTAAAGTAACTGCACTTGCAATTCTTATGTCTGTGTCAGGTGCATCATTAACTGCACCTGTTTTAGCGGCGCCAGATTACGCAAAGATTGAAGAGCGTAAGAAAGCAAAAACTAAAATCATGGGCGAACGTACTGGTAAAAAAGTAATTAAAGCGTTTGATTTGTATAACGAAGATGATGTTGATGGTGCAATAGCGTTATTGAAAGAGTTAGAACCGTCTAATGACTTTGATAAAGCAACTGTTAATCGTTACTTAGGCAGCATGTACGCTCAAAAAGAGCAATACAAAGTTGCAATTAAGTATATGAAAGCAGCGATTGCACCTGATGTATTGAACTTTGCTGATCAGGCTCAAGGTTTAAAAACCTTGGGCGATATGTATGCGGGTACTGAACAATACAGTGCTGCCAAGCAAGCATATTCTGATTGGATGGACTTCACAGGTGAAGAGGACCCGAAAGTTTACACTCGTATTGCGCAAGCAAGCTATGAGCTTAAACAATTTGATCAGGTTCTTGAACCGGCAAACAAAGCAATTAAGTTATCTGAAGAGCCAAATAAAGCTCCTTATCAACTTAAATTAGCTGCCTATTTTGAGAAAAAGCAATATCAAGATATGGTTAAAGTTGCAGAAGAAATTGTTCGTGTATGGCCTGAAGACAAAAAGTCTTGGGTAGGTTTAGGTAAGTATTATTTACAAACCGAAGACTACCAAAAAGGTCTAGCAACTATGGAAGTTGCATACAAGAATGGTTACTTCGAAAACGAAGTTGAATACAAAGTACTGGCTAACTTTTATTCTTTAAACGAAATTCCTTACAAAGCAGCAGTAACGCTTGAAAAGGCTGTTAAAGAAGAGAAAGTAAAACGCACTAAGCAAAATATTAGCGCGATTGCTAGTAACTACCATCGTTCGAAAGATATAGAGAAAGCTGCTAAGTATTACGAAGAAGCTGCTAAATTTGATGACGACGCTGAGCTTTACCGCAAAGCAGGTTCATTACTTTTACAATCTGAAAAATTCAGCGCTGCTGTTGTTCGTTTGAACAAAGCATTAGAGCTTGGCTCTGATAAAAAAGGCACTATTTATTCAGATTTAGCTGAAGCGTTTTACTACCAAGGTAAGTATAAGCAAGCTTATGCTGCTATTACTAAAGCCATGGACGACCCAAGCACACGTAGGTTTGCTAAAGGTTGGGCTACATATATTAAAGATAAAGCCGCTCGCAACGGTGTTAAAATTTAGTATTTAATGTACTCTAGTATTTTTAAAAAGCCCCATTGGGGCTTTTTTTATTGGGATTGACATGAAAAAAACGCCTATTATTTCACTGCTATTTTGTTTGCTATTAACGTCTTGCTCTAAGCCTACGGATATATTTTCATCTTATGAAGAAGCGCAAAGCGCGTTAATATCACTTAATACGGCTTTAAGTGCGCAGCCGAATTCACAGGTTACACAGCTCAGTAATGAGCAGCTCCCTTTTACAGATGCTTATTTAGAGCGTCGCCACGCTATTTATCAGCAGCTAATGCAAATGCAGTTATCAGCAGAGCAAACCAATCAGGTTAATTATTTAGTTATTGCTGAGCGATTCCCAGAGCGCTATTTTGCATGGCCTGCACAAACAAATGTTTTGGCTAATATGCTCACTATGGCGAAAAATGATGCCCAGTATAAAAATATTGAGCAATGGTTAAGGTTTGTAAAATCTCAGCTAGAAGCTGCCGAGCAAAGTAATTTAAAGCTAAATAAAGTTGAACATAGTTATTTAAAAAAGTACGTGCAACAAGCCATAAATCGCACTAACACACCGGTTGAACTTAATGCAGCGTTGAGTGAGTTAAACAATTATTTGGCGGACTATAAGCCAAGAGGCAGCATTGGTTTATCAGGCCTTGCTAATGGCAGTCAGTGGTATCAAAGTAAATTAAATTATTTTGCAAATGCTGTGCTCTCACCGCTTGAGTGGCTAAGTCGTATTGATAGCAAATTCAAATCAATGCAGAGTCAAAAACAGCAAACAACGGTAGAAGCCTCAAATGCCTCACAGCTTACCACATTACTTTTAACTGATTCGAAAATAGCGGGTTTAGACTGGTTAACGGGTTATACGCTATTACCTCTGAGGGCTAACGCTTCACAATTAGAACCAGCCGATGAATTGCTCTATATGGCTATGATGGAAACTGATCTAGGGGTGCATTATCACGCTTGGACATTGTCACAAGCACGCTTAAATTTACTTAAACGATTAAACATAAGTGAAGAGGAAGCGACTTTATTAGTTGAAGATATTCTTTTTTATCCAGGGCAAGCGTTTAGTTTTGCTCCACAACTACTTAATTAAACTTTAGTGCGCTATTAACTAGCGCACTGATCACATCGCTGCGCTGCAGGGTCTTGCTCCAAGCGCTGCGCTGATATTTTTTCCTCACAGTCACAACAGTAACCATACTGGCCAATGTCAATTTGGCTTATTGCCGCTTCAAGCTTATTCATACGCTCAATCAAGGGATTATACTCGGTGCCTAATTGC
The DNA here is from genome assembly GCF_040308965.1 of Pseudoalteromonas sp. MER144-MNA-CIBAN-0113. Taxonomy (NCBI): domain Bacteria; kingdom Pseudomonadati; phylum Pseudomonadota; class Gammaproteobacteria; order Alteromonadales; family Pseudoalteromonadaceae; genus Pseudoalteromonas; species Pseudoalteromonas sp. MER144-MNA-CIBAN-0113. The sequence goes on along the minus strand of NZ_JBEOOG010000050.1, from coordinate 1,834 downwards.
TGAGCTGCTATATCAAGCCACTCTTCATTTGAGGTACGGGTTAGTATACAAAGCAAATTTTGATGTGTAGGGTGTGTAGATTGTGATAGCAAGCCTAATATAGTCGCTTTAACACTTTCAATTTCATCGTTTAGTCGTTGCTGATGATGCATTAGCAGTATAACCCTTAAATTAGTCCTCAGTGATACTGCTATTATCTAGTTAGATTATCTTAGATGTTATGATTTGTATCAAATTGTGGCGCTTTCGCATACTTCTTTAACACTTCGGCTACTTCATCCTTGGCTTTTAAACGACGAATTTCATCAAATAATAGTCCTGCTTGTGGATATTGGCGTTTTAAATAACCAAGCCATTGTTTTGTTCGAGATGCAAAGTATTTAGTATCTTTGCTTGCTGTTTGGTGCATAGATGAATGAATAATATGGTGTAAAATATTTTCCCATGTCAGTTCACTGTAGCTTTCTTTATTAACCTGCGCTTTAATTTTTCTTGCTAGATCAGGATGTGAAAGCGCGCCACGACCAATCATTAAGTCAGTGCAACCGCTGCGCTTTTGGCATAAAAGGGCATCTTCTACCTGCCAAATCTCCCCATTGGCGACCACTGCAATTTTTTTATCTTTGACCAAAGGAGGGATTTTTTCCCAATAGGCGGGTGGATTGTAGCCATCGCGTTTAGTACGTGCATGTATAGCAATGCTGTTAGCACCAGCGCTAACAACGGCATCGACAATTTCTTGGCTGTTACTATCATCATCAAAACCTAAGCGAATTTTAGCACTTACTTCATGCTCATCATCAACGGCATCCCTTACCGTTTTTATAATCGAGTACATATGATCTGGATCTTTGAGTAATACAGCACCGCCTTTGCTTTTATTGACAGTTTTTGCTGGGCAACCAAAGTTTAAATCAACACCATGAGAGCCTAAGCCAATTGCTTTTACAGCATTTTCTGCTAACACGTCGGCTACTTGGCCTAATAACTGAATGCGAACTGGAGTACCACTACGAGTGAGCCCCGCATTTTTAAGTTCAGGGCAATAACGGTGAAATACTTTATCTGGAAGGCAAGTATCTACAACACGGATAAATTCGGTCACACAAAGATCGAAGCCACCTATGTCGGTGAGTAGTTGGCGCATTTTAAAGTCAACGACACCTTCCATCGGTGCTAAAACAAGTTTCATAGTGTGATTAATTTATTACTGAAAAAGAGCGCCAGTTTACCTGTAAATCATAAATTGATAAAACGCTTATTAGGGTTTATAGTTAGTTTACTAAGTTATTTTTGAAAAAATAGATAATGTGAAAGTTTTTAGTTTTATGCAGGTCTACTTGTATAATGATGTTCAACAAGTTTAGAAGGTAATAAAAAATGAATACAATAAAGAAAAATTCAATTGCATTAACACTCGGCGCAGTGGTTGTTGGCAGTGCAAGTATGGCCAGTGCAGATGTACAAGCCAACCCATTTGAATTTCAACAAATGGTAGCTGGTTATCAATTAGACGCTGGTGAAGGCAAGTGCGGCGAAGGTAAATGCGGCGGTGATGCTAAGGCCAAAAAAGAAGGCAAGTGCGGCGAAGGTAAATGCGGCGGTGATGCTAAGGCTAAAAAAGAAGGCAAGTGCGGCGAAGGTAAATGTGGTGGTAGCCACTAAACTTTTCTTTTTCAGATAAGTGAGAGGGCCATTAGGCCCTTTTTATTTTCAGCCCCTAAACCACCTACTTCAGTAGGTGGTTATCATCAAATGGCTTTGCCTGTAAAAAGTACTCATGTTAATTCCTTAGTTGATTTTTAGCGAAGTCACAAAAGGAAAAAACATGAGT
>NZ_JBEOOG010000049.1:0-29179 GCF_040308965.1 Pseudoalteromonas sp. MER144-MNA-CIBAN-0113 | reverse complement strand
GGAATTAATTGATGCAAGATATGATACAAAATCGACCTTAATAGCGAGTCAATTACCGATAGAAAATTGGTATGAAATGATCGGAGAATCGACACACGCGGATGCGATTCTAGATAGGCTTGTGCACGGGGCGATAAAGTTGGAATTAAAAGGCGAGTCGATGCGAAAAAAACTAAATTTCTTGACTGATGCCGATCACTCAAGTTAGATTTTACTGAGGTCTACTGACAGACAAAAAAGTGATCGGCTTGAATGGTATTGAGCGATCGGCATCATGGTATTACGCAAATACCAAGAACAACGACAAAAACTGTTATTAGAAGGTGTTAATTTTAAGAATAATAAAGTGAATATGCGCGAGTGTAGATGGGAGTGATATCACCACTCTCGTCAGATATTTGCACGCGTAGGTCGGAAAAGCGAAGCGCCATCCGACAAAGAAAAATGGCCTTGCCAATAACTCTCAATATTTTATGTTGTCGAGAAGCCTGAGAGTGCCATGAGCGGATCTAAAGGCGTGTATCTGAAACTCTGTTGGGTGGCGCCTTCGGCTTAACCAACCTACCTTTTAACGTAGGTTGGACAAGTGGCGGAGCCACGCCATCCGACAAAAATAATGAATTTATCAGAAACAATCTAATTTACCACGTTAGCGATATATAACTGCTTTATACTGTAAGTTAAGCCATCTATATTGACTGAGTGCCAATTGCGGACGTTAACGCCTCGCTTAACCGGCGCAAAGTAGCAGGCTAAAATTAGCGACGAAGGAGCGCAAGCTTGCTGTTTTTCGTCCCTTGGTTGAAGTGTTTGCTAGCTGTTTATTTAATCGGTAGAGACTAAGTAATCTTGTTTTTTACTACAGTATTCATAATCAATTTTTGTAGGGAAATCTTCGCTTGCTATCATGAGTATTTCGATGATTGTTGATATAGGAATATTATAAATTTTCTTATTCCTTTCAAAGTCTGAGCAAGTATATATTCTAACCCAATTTCTAGTATCATCACGATAAGCATAAATTGCTTGCCCATGAATTAGTTGATTCGAAATAAATTGAACATTCTTTTGTTCTTTATTCTCAACTTCTAAATCATATAGTTCACCAATATCCCAAAAGTTCATATTATGAACTTGTTTCTGGCACAAGGAAGAATACACAGTAAAATTTCTTTTTAATGTCTTAGATGATAATTTTAAGGATTCTCCTAACTTTCTCACCATAAACAACGAAACGATGACATCTTTTTCAAAATTTACTTGGCGCTTTTCAGAGTAATACGGTGGATTTGAAACAGGTTTAAAACTTTTCGCCTATCGAACTAAATCATCTTTCCAAAATCTTGATTCGATCATGCAACAAAAACCTCGTAGTTATCAGAACAGCTAATGCTCTAATAAACAGCGCAACAACGCGGAGCTTTCATTGTGTATAATTCGCGAAGCGAAACACAATGAAAGCGGAGTGTTTTGCGTCGGTTTTGATTAGCTTTGTTAGATGCAGTTTTGGAGAAGGATGCTTAATTCTTTTACATGAACTGAACGGGCTAACCCTTCACCTCCTGATGTAGAACAAGATGCACACCAATGAGCTCTTTCATGTGCAGTGCTAATCATTAATTTTTCAATACTTTTACTAATTGCCGATTTATATTCTTTTTGGATTAATAATGCTCCAAAATCATGATCTTGAGGCCAAGGTAATTTATTTGCCAACACTTCAAATTCAGTGAGTAATTTTTTTGCCTCTGAAATATCCGTACATTGAGTAATTAAGTGAACAAGATCTTTAATATTTTCAGTATTAAATCCAGCTTCAATAATTTTACTCTGTGTTCTGTCGTAAATATTCATAGTGACTCTGATTGCATCTAACGCCCAAATTTAGCGCGGAAAGCCGCGCAGCGGGTTGACGTCGCAGCCAGCGCTTTTTGCTGGCGATAAAATTTGCTTGTTAGGAGACGGTACGGCTCATGTAGTAAAACCGCTCGTCTTCACTCGTTAAACCGAACCCTTGCCGCTTATACAAATGAACAGCTGGGCTATTTTTAAACACTCTAAGCTTTAAAGTTTCAGCACAGTGCTCTCTCGCGAGTCGCTCCGCCTCTGCAAGAGCGATTGAGCCAATACCTTGATTCTGATAACTCTGCTCAACTTGCAAATCACGTAACCAGCATTCTTCTGTATCGAAAGATAACCTCATGACACCAACAAGTATTCCCTGAACCAAAATGTCATAGTTCACAAGCTCTTACGTCATTTTCTCAATCTGTGCTTCATCCCAATCTACAGAATATTGTTCATAATATGGTCGCATGTTCGACAGAGTAAAATGTGCTACTTTTGCTAAATCCTTAGCCGGTTCAAATATAACCACCGCTCTAGTCTCCTAACATTTTAGTATTTATGCGGCACGCTGTTTGTGTTGCATAATCGCTTGTTGGACTGAGCCGCTACCTGCTCGGTGTGTCAGAGTTGGTGTTGTTTATGCTATGGGAATTTGCTTTTTGGAGGCTCTCACTTTCCTAGCTGATTTAATCAGCTTAGCTAGTGTTATGTAAGCTTTCCCTGCATTGCTCAGCGCTTATTATGTATTCATTACACCTAAATTTGCCTTAATAAGCAATTATATTTTTTACACGTACAGAGGCCGCTAGCCTGAGCAGTTAAGCAGGTTAACTAATTGATTTTAAGCAGCTACCTAGCTGCTAACTCGTTCGCTCTACTTTGGTCCTTGTTTCATATAACTGGAATACGCCAATTAACCGCAAGATACCTGCCTTACAATGCTGGCAAGGCCAATGCGGTATCAGTGTTACGTTTTCTGTCTTTAGCTTCTCCACTTTACCTCTGTGTGATTCTTGTGACCTTATTAATGCTAACTTTCGCTTGCGACACGCATTAGCTAAAAAGCCATAGTGGCGAATGCGCATAAACCCTTTGGGCAATACATGTTGTAAGTAACGCCGTAAAAATTCATCACAACTCAGAGTCATGACTTTATCGCGGTTGTTATCTGCATAATCGCGGTATTTAAAGCTCACTGTTTCTTCAGTCGCTGACACTAATCGTGATTCTGACATTACGCCTTTTCGGGTATAACGAGCAAGGTAACTAACTAGCTTTTCACTGTACGTTAAACAGGCTTTGCTATACACGCACCATTTGGTTGGCGTGCTTACCTTCGCGAATGAACTATCGCATTCATTGAGCGCCGCCAGCATTTTCCCTCTGAACACTGTTGATAATGCTTTAACGGGGTATAAATAGCCTTTTTCTATTTCATGCCAGTGCGCTTTATCAAGCGCGCCTGCGGGTATCAAACAGTGTAAATGGATATGCTGACCTAAGTTTTGCCCCCACGTATGCAGTACACTTGTCATGCCTAACTGACCATGCCTCTTTCGTTTCGCAAATTTACTCAGCGTTTGCCATGTGGCTTTGAATAAACACTGATACAACGCGTTTGGGTTGTAGTGCGCAATGATATTCAACTCATGCGGGAGTGTAAAAACAAGGTGGAAATACCTACATGGTAATAAATCCTCCTGCTGTTTTTGCACCCATTTAGCCGTAGCCATGCCTTGGCAACGCGGGCAATGACGGTCTCGACAGCTACATCCAATCTTTTGCGACTCCCCACAGCTATCACATTGCCATGCTTGATAACCGAGCTGACCCGTTCTGCATGATTGAAGGTGCTGACACACGCGCAGTTGTTGATAACTCACCGTATGATGTTGGCGATAACTCTCAAGGCTTGAGTTTAAAATATCAGCGAGGTGTAAGGCGTTCATTGTTTACTCCAGCTCGCAAGCAAATCAATGCCGCCATGACCTAACTCTGGTAACCAATGTAAGTAACTTTGTGTGGTTTTAATATCACTGTGCCCAAGCTGATGTTGCAGTTGATGAAGTGGCATACCTGATTCAAGTTGGTGTGTTGCATAAGCATGGCGTAAAGTATGTGGATTACAGTGCTTTAAGCCACACGCTTGTGCATGTTTTCTCAATGGCTTCCTGAAGGTTGATGCTGACATAGGTTTATCCATTAACAACCGCGAGTAAAACATCCAGCCCGTTGGATGATACATTTTCCAATAACAACGTAATTGAGCCAGCACGCTATCTGATACAACCACATAGCGTGATTTATCCCCTTTACCTTGTTCAATTAAAATAGTTTTACGCTGTCCATCGATATCTTGCACTTTAATGCGTAGCAGTTCATTAATACGTAAGCCACACCCATAGCACACCATAATCAATGTTTTTAAGCGCATATCGGTGCAACTTTCTATAAGCCGTCGCATGTCATCGCGCGATAAATACGTGGGTGCGCGAAGTTTTACTTTTAGCAGTACAATATCTAAGTTAAGTGGCCGATGTAAAATATTCTTAAACAAGAACCAAATACTGTTTATCTGTATTTTTTGGCTTGCTCTAGAAAGTTTACGAATCGCAGGATCGTTAAAAAAGGCGTTAAGTTCCTCATCAGTAATCGAATCGAGCGGTTTATTAAAATAATGACTGAGTTTTAGTAAATGTTCACAGTAGCTTTTACATGTACTTTGCGAATAACCACGATAGGCTATTTCAGTTTTGACTTGTTCAATGAGTGTATTCATGACTTACCTCCAAGTTATGGGATAACCCCAAGGTAAGTGTGGCTCAAATGATAAGAATAGGATCTCCGCGTAGCGGCTTAGTTCAACAATTTAATAGTGCGCTCATCGCGCATATTTCTGCCGACTAAACGCTCATTTGTCTACTCTATATAGTTTTAACAAATAACCTAAGGTATTACTATCACTAAGTTTTCTAAAATATTTGAATTAAGTTAAATAGATCAATATGCGCTCACCGCTCATTTTCATGAATATATGCGCAAAGAGCAGTTTAACCAATCTATTAACGACGATGTTTAGCCAGTCTCAATGACCGTTCCTCGCTCAAACCAGACTAATCTAAATGGCTTAACCAGCCTAATAAACATAATTACTGATCGAAATATAATGGCTAACACATCCACCAATAACAAAGAGGTGCCAAATAGCATGGCTATATTGAGTACTTTTTGCACTGTAAAAAATAGTACCTACACTATAAAATAAGCCGCCAGCTAATAGCCAATAAAGTGCATTGATAGGCACGTTTAAATAAAGCGGATACACAATGGCTAATGCAAACCATCCCATTAATAAATAAGTAGCCAGTGAAACTTTTTTATTGCCATTTTTAACCAATAGCTTATAAGCGATGCCTGCAAACGCTACTGTCCAAATAAAGGCTAAGGTAGCCCAAGACCAGAGCCCAGATAACGACAGCAACAAAAAGGGCGTGTAGGTGCCTGCAATCAGTAAATAAATGGCGCAATGATCACATTTTTTGTAAAACGCTCTCAATCTTGGGCGCACACTGGCGTGATAAAGCGTTGAAGATAAAAATAAAATAAACAAGCTGCTGCCGTATACCAGAGTACTGGCATAGCTTTTCACACTATTAGTTTGTTTAACTAAATCCCAAAAAACAAAAGCAGCAAATACAATGCCTAAGGCATGACTAATAACATTTAACAGCTCTTCTTTTTTAGAATAGGGAGTTTCAAAAGACATAACAGATCTTACCACTTATAATTTGGTGTTTAGTGTACAAGTGTGCGCTGAAATTATCAATTGAGAATTGATTGACATGGTGCTGCCAGTTTATGGATTACAGCATGTTAAAAAATACACTACTATTTGGTTATATTTTTTAAATTGTTAGTTAAATTAACTAACCCATATTTTATAAATCTTAACCTTTTTATTTTATATATTTATAAAACAAAGGTTTATTGATTTTTTCTTTATGGCACAGCCCTTGATTGTATCTAGGTGTATTAACCAATAAACAAACAAGGAATAACATTATGAAAACTTCAATTAACATGACACTAGCTAGTTTACTTTTATTAGGTTCATCTCAAGTACATGCAACAGAGGTCGATTTAGATATTACAGATATGTTGACTAAAACGGTGACGACTTATGTATCACAAGCAACCCATGAACTTGAACAGTCAGTAAAAGAAGCCGTTTCTTTTGATGTCCAAGCTATTTTAGATGGTTTACTACAAACCAACCCAGTTGTTGATAATAGTGGCATTGATGAAAAGCAACTTGTAGTAAAAACACAACAAAAACAATAAAAATAGGGAATAAGTGATGAACAGCGAGTTCGAATTGTTAGCCCTGATGTTGGCGCCAGTGGCAAGTGTACTGAGTGTTTATTACTTGGTTTACATGATAAAAAATATGGGAACGAGGTTTAATTAGCGAATGCACTTACACGGTAAAACAATCGATGTAACTAAAGCTGATCGACTTCAATAGAGCGCACGTAAATAAAGGCAGAGTGTTTGAAAGAAGTAGACTTTATGAAACGTGCGATCTTCCCATTACCGATTTTTATATTACCTGAAGGCTATACGCGATTACGTATATTTGAGCCTCGTTATTTGACGATGGTTAAAAACGCATTAAAAACAAACAGCGGTTTTGTACTTTGCACCTTCGAACACGACACACCATTTAATATAAGCGCCCAAGGGTGTTTAATGGATATTATTGATTTTGATCAAGACGAAAGCGGTATGCTGTTGATTGATGTATTTGCATCTAAGAGTGTGCAAATAGATAACGTGTATCAAGATGAGCAGGAACTTCGCCATGGTGATGTATCCGCTTGCAACACACCTTATTGGTACAACAAAGATAACCACGAAATTGGTCAACACCAACTTTTACAAGTAGCACTAGAAGACGTTTTTGCGAATAACCCTGATTTGCAATCGCTTTATAAAACCACCAAATTTAATCAGCTTGCGTGGATTGTGGCGCGTTGGCTTGAATTACTTCCCATTTCTATTGAGAAAAAACAACAACTTGCATTTGAGACTAACTTTGATAGCTTGCTTAGTTTCCTCCATACTGTGATTAATAACGAATTTGCCTAAAATAATTATGATCCGCTTGTAACCATTGCTCGTAATGGTATTCACTAAAGCAATAACGGGACATTTTACTATGGTAAGTCAACAACAATCACTAAGTTGTGAACCTAACACAGGTAAGTACACTGCCATGCCAGAAACACCAAGTACGGAACTCAGGGAAGCATTAGTTAATGTAGCTCAATCTCGCGATAAAAAATCTTTCGCGTACTTGTTTGAATATTTTGCACCTAAGATTAAGCGCTTCGGCATAAAGCAATTTGGTGTAGAAGCCCAAGCAATGGAATTGGTACAAGAAACCCTCACTTCAGTGTGGCGAAAAGCGCATTTGTACAACAGCGACAAAGGCGCAGCCACTACGTGGGTTTATACGGTAATGCGTAATGCGTCTTTTGACATGCTTCGAAAAATGAAAAGTAACAAAGAAGAAAATATTAGCGAAGACATCTGGCCGTTATTGAATGAATCAGAAGATACACATCACGAATACAGTGACCACCTTGAAGATAAACAAATTAAGCGCTACCTAGATAAACTGCCACAAGCACAAAGAGAAGTGGTACGCGGTGTTTACTTTCAAGATATGTCGCAAGAGCAGCTTGCTCAACAATTAAACATTCCAGTAGGCACGGTAAAATCACGATTACGTTTAGCCTTGCAGAAATTACGTAATGAAATGGGAGATCAGCATGATTAAACATCACCCGAGTGAAACACTACTGACACAATACTGTGCAGCAACACTTCCCGCATCACTAAGCTTAGCCGTATCTATTCATGTAGATATGTGCCCAATATGCCAAGCTGAGGTTGAAAAACTCGAGGCAAGTAATGCAAAAGCAGTGTTTAGTGACAACATGAATGTTAATAACGATGAGCAAAGCGACGATATAGCGGACTCAGGGTTGCTTGAATTAATCACGTCAGACGATTCGATTGATGAAGTTTATGCCGTTGAACCTGTCACTATTGAAGTGAATGACTATAATTACAGCTTACCAAGAGCATTAACACGTATTTCTCATAGCAAATTTACACAAGTAGGTAAGCTTGCTCGTTCACGTATAGCGCTTGACGATGGGCATTTGCGCTCGAGTTTATTGCACATAGACGCAGGCGGTGAAATTCCTGAGCATACACATACAGGTTTTGAAGTTACGCTACTTCTTGATGGCGAATTTACAGATGAAGAAGGCAGTTATGTACCAGGTGATTTTATTTGGCAAGATGGCCGTCATCAACATACTCCTTTAACAAAAGAGGGATGTTTGTGCTTTACTGTAGTCAGTAGTGCGCTACATTTCAATAAAGGACTTAGCAAGTTGCTTAATCCAATTGGCAGCTTGATTTATTAAGAGAATCTATGCAAACAGATACAATAAAAATAGGTATTAGCGCCTGCTTAGCAGGCGAAAAGGTAAGATTTGACAGCGGCCACAAAAAATCTAACTTTTGTATGGAAGAGCTGGCAAAACATGTTGAATATAAAATGTATTGTCCTGAGGTTGCGGTTGGCTTACCTATACCGCGCCCGACAATTCGTCAAGTAAGAACTGCTGATACTATTAAAGTGTGTCGTCCAGATGGTACAGGTGATGTTGGCCCTCAGCTAACAGAATACGGCAAAAAAATAGCCACAGAGCAAGCTGGTCATTTAAGTGGGTTTGTTTTTTGTGCTAAAAGCCCGAGTTGCGGCATGGAGCGCGTTAAAATTTACAATGAAGCAGGAACCGGTAACACCTCTGAAGGGATTGGTTTTTTTGCAGAACAAATCATGAAACACAACCCATTACTGCCCTGTGAAGAAAACGGTCGCTTGAACGACGTTCATTTACGCGAAAATTTTGTTATGCGTGTTTATACATTATATAACTGGCAGGAGTTGGTGAAAGATCCCATTACAGTTCATCGGTTAACTCAGTTTCACGCGCAATACAAATACTTGTTGATGGCTCATAACTATCAAGCTTACCGTGACTTAGGCCACTTGCTTGGTACTTATTTAGGTGATGATATAAACGCATTAGCCGATGAGTATATTCTCGGTTTAATGACCGCGTTGAAACGTCCTGCGTCAAGAAAAAACAATTCAAATACTTTAATGCACTTGCAAGGTTACTTCAAAAGAGATTTATCGAAAATCGAAAAAGAAGAAATGCGAGATGCAATAGACGAATATCGCCAAGGGTTGGTACCGCTTTATGTACCACTAACCTTACTTAAGCATCATTTAAAGGTTCATCCTAATGAATATTTAAGCAAGCAAATATACTTTAACCCTTATCCTAATGAATTAAAGTTACGTTACGGTTTGTAATGAATACACTATTTTGGTTTAGGCGTGATTTGCGCCTTTTTTCAAACGAAGCGCTTATTGAAGCGTTAAATAATGGTGCTAAACACACCATTTTTTTTGTGTGCGAAAAACAATGGGCACAGCATAACACTGCCCCAATTCAAATTGATTTACTAAAACGCAGAGTCAGTTACATACGTGAAAAATTAGCTGAGTATGGCATTAATTTACACGTGATAGAGGCTCCTTATTTCACAGACTGCCAAACTAAGCTTCTCGATTTTTGTCAGCAGTATGAGATTAAACACATAATAGCCAATAAAGAATATGAGCTTAATGAGTTTAATAGAGATAAAGCGATTCAAGCGCAATGCGATCAACAGCAAATAACATTTACTTTATACGAAGGTGACATCATTGCACCTGTTGGCAGTGTACGCACTCAAAACAATGAAATGTATAAAGTGTTTACGCCTTTTAAGCGGGCGTGGTTAAAACAGTATCAAGATACTCACTTTAGCTTGGTGTCGTGGCCATTATCTTCAAACCCTATTGATATTGAATCGTGTGAATTACTCAGCAGTGATGACAGTTCAAAGAAATGGCCGGTTGATGACGACACCTTAGCGAGTGTGGTCGATAATTTTATCCATGATAAATTAGCAAGTTATGATGATGTACGCGATATACCTAGTGTAAAAGGAACATCGGGTTTAAGCCCATATTTAGCATTAGGGGTTGTTAGCAGTAAGCAGTTAATGGTCAACATACAACAGCAGTATCCAGATATTTTGACTACCTCAAAAAGTAAAACCTTTACGTGGGTGAACGAGCTGATTTGGCGTGAATTTTATAAACACCTCATTGCCGAATTTCCTAAATTATCGCGCGGTGCTAATTTCAACGAAAAGTACGATAGTGTTGTTTGGCGTGATAATGAGGCTGAGTTTAAGCTTTGGTGTGAAGGCCGCACTGGCTATCCACTTGTTGATGCTGCCATGCAACAGCTATTGCAAACTGGTTGGATGCACAACCGTTTGCGAATGGTAGTGGCAAGTTTCTTAACTAAACATCTTTTAATCGACTGGCGTAAGGGCGAGCAGTTTTTTATGCAGCACCTTATTGATGGTGATTTAGCCTCGAATAATGGCGGCTGGCAATGGGCGGCAAGTACAGGCTGTGATGCACAGCCTTATTTTAGAGTGTTTAACCCTATTACTCAAAGTGAACGCTTTGATCCAAGTGGTCAATTTATTCGTAAATATCTGCCTGAATTAGAAAAAGTCCCAGATAAACACATTCATTTTCCTCATACCTATTTAGCAGCAACGGGGCAAAGTGAACACTGTTACTGGCCGGCAATTGTTGATCATAAAGCAGCACGAGCTAGGGCTTTAGATGCATTTAAGGTGTGATATGGATAACCAATTATCAGTCGATAAATTTGTAGAAATATATCAAAAGCTTGATAAAAATAACCTTGAGTTATTAACCGAAATTTATGCAAAAAATATACAATTTATAGATCCGCTGCACGAAATTAATGGTCTAGAAGATTTAAGGCGTTATTTTTGTGGTTTATACAGTAATGTTAAGGATTGTCGATTTGACATAACCGATTCATTTACCAACGATAATAACGCATTTGTGTATTGGACAATGTATTACTCTCACCCAAAACTGAATGCCGGTAAAACCATCACAGTGCAAGGGCACAGCAAGTTGGTATTTGAAGGCGACAAGATTGTAAAACATCGAGATTACTTTAATGCTGGTGAGCTGTTATACAAGCATATCCCATTACTAGGTAATATCATTAATTTTATTGATAAAAGGGCTGGTTAACTATGATTACCCTTATTACAGGTGCAACGTCGGGTATTGGTGAACAACTTGCTATTAAGTATGCCGAGCAGGGTGAAACAGTGATTGCCTGCGGGCGTAATACGCAAAAACTTGCTGAACTAGGTAAACACAACAACATAGAAACCTGCCAATTTGACGCCACTAATTTACAAGATATAAAAGCTGCCACTCTCGGCTACCCACAATTTGACCGCGTAATTCTTAATGCTGGCAACTGCGAGTATGTTGACGATGCACGTAATTTTGATAGCGCCTTATTTGAGCGCGTTATTAACGTTAACTTGTTATCAATGGGTTACTGCTTAGAGGCGCTTTTACCAAAAATAGTCTCTGGCGGGCAATTAGTAATGGTTAGTTCAAGTGTTACTTATTTACCATTACCACGTTCAGAAGCCTACGGTGCATCAAAGGCAGGCGTTAGTTATTTAGCTAAGAGCCTAGCGATAGATTTAACCGATGTTGATGTGACATTAGTACACCCTGGTTTTGTAAAAACCCCTTTAACTGATAAAAATGATTTCCCTATGCCGATGGCTGTTACAGCCGAAAAAGCGGCTGACTATATAATAAAAGGCGTCGCTAAACGCCGCAAAGAAGTTCATTTCCCCTATCGTTTTACACTTATACTTAAAGCATTGCGAATATTGCCACTTTCGCTTTGGCTTAAAATTGCAAAAGGATTAACCCGTTGAAAAAAATAGCAATAATTGGGACTGGCGTATCAGGTTTAACCTGCGGGCATTTACTGCACAAGCATTACGATGTCACATTATTTGAAAAAAATGATTATATTGGTGGTCACACCGCAACTGTAGATGTAGAGCACAGCGGTATTAATTACGCGGTAGATACGGGGTTTATTGTATTTAATGATAGAACGTACCCTTATTTTGAAAAGTTGCTTGAACGCATTGGTGTAAAACGTAAACCGACACAAATGAGTTTTAGTGTGCATAACGAAGCAACCGGCTTTGAATACAATGGGCATACATTTAGTAGTTTATTTGCTCAGCGCAGAAATATAGTTAGACCTAAATTTTGGCGTTTATTGTATGACATCGTGCGTTTTAATAAGTTATGTAAGGCTTTGCACGCAAAAGGTCACTACACAGAGCAATCACTAGGTCAATTATTACAACAACATCGTTTTAATGATTTCTTTAAATACCACTACATTTTACCTATGGGTGCTGCCATTTGGTCTACTAGCATTAAAGAAATGGAAAATGTAGGGGTTGAGTTTTTTGTAAAGTTTTTCTTCAACCATGGTTTGCTAGACATTGCCAATAGACCTCAATGGTACGTTATTCCCGGTGGCTCGCGAGAATACATTAAGCCTTTAATTGCCGGTTTTGCCGACAATATAAAACTTAACAGTCACATTAAGTCTGTCACTAGAAACGCAGAAGGCGTAACAATTACCTTTGCAGATGATCAGCAAGCACAGTTTGATAAAGTCATTTTTGCCTGTCACTCTGATCAAGCTTTAGCTTTGCTTGGCGATCCTTGTGAGCAAGAAACCACTGTTTTGGGTGCTATCCCGTACACAGAAAATTCAGTAGTACTTCACACTGATGAATCATTATTACCGGATAGAAAAGCCGCATGGGCAAGTTGGAATTATTTGCTTAATAATAATACCGATAAAGCGGCGGTGGTTACGTATCAAATGAATATACTTCAAGGGATCAAATCAGATACACAGTTCTGCGTTACCTTGAACCACTTAGAAGGTATTAATCAGAGTAAAATTTTACGTGAATTTACCTATCATCATCCTGTATTTAACCAAGAGTCTATTGCCGCCCAACAGCAAAAACATACCGTTGATGGACAAAATAACACGTACTTTTGCGGAGCGTATTGGTACAACGGTTTTCATGAGGATGGTGTGCGCAGCGCCGTTGATGTGGCCAAGCAACTTGGAGTAGAGTTTGACTAATGCAGTGTATTTAGGCGATGTTAAACATCGCCGTTTTGCTGTTAAACACCACGCGTTTAATTACCCGCTTTATATGATGTGGGTTGACTTAAATAACATCGAAGCACTTAACGGGGTACATAAACAACTTGGTACCACAGGATTTAAGGCTTTAAAATTTAAACAGTCTGATTATTTGAAAGGATTGCCGAATACTGACAATAACCCCATTGTAGAGCGTGCTCACGCTCAGTTAGCTGCGCTAGGGGTTACAGAAAAGTTCAGTCATGTTTATATGTTAGGGCAGTTACGCTGCTTGGGTATTTACTTTAGCCCCGTTAATTTTTATTTTTTTGGCCATGATGATAATCAATTTAGCTACATGGTCGCTGAGGTGAGTAATACCCCATGGAATGAACGACATTACTACTTGGTTCCACTACAAAAAAAAGTGAACTTTAAGAAAGTTTTTTCCGTATCACCTTTCATGAACTTAGATATGAACTACCATTGGACTGTTCGACAAAAGCAAGACAATATACTGATACGTATAGAAAATAAGCGCGATGACGAATTACTTTTTGACGCATCACTAAGGTTACAGCGTCAAACACTCTGCACAGCACAAATGAGTAAATTGCTTAAGCGTTTTCCAGCAATGACATGGTCTATTTTCAAAGGTATTTACTATCAGGCATTTAAACTGTTTGTAAAAAAAGTCCCATTTTTAGGTCATTCAGGTAGATCATAATTTTTTATTAATTTATGTTGTTTAACAAGTAATAACAATAATATAGGTAAGTGTATGGAAAAGGTATCGAGCTTACGCGTTCAAGAACGCACAAGTTGGTTTACTAACTTATACAAGAAGTTAGTATTCAAAGCGTTCTCGTCTATTGAAACAGGCCAAATAGTGCTTGTAGACAATAATCAGCAGTCTGTATTTGGCGATACGTCATCAGAGCTTAAAGTAACGGTAACCGTTAATGATACTGCTATGTATAAAGCATTTGCGCTCTCGGGAAGTATTGGCGCGGGAGAATCTTACATATTAGGGCAGTGGCAGTGTGATAACTTAACTCGGTTGATAGAAATTTTTGCAATTAACCAAGACCAACTAGACGCATTTGAAAAGAAATTCGCTTTTTTTAGTAACATTGCTCATCGTATAAACCACATTAAAAATAAAAACTCTCACTCGGGCTCTAAAAAGAATATTGTTGCACACTACGACTTAGGCAATGACTTATACGAGTCTTTTTTAAGCAAAGAAATGCTTTATTCAAGTGCCGTATACCCAAGTAAAGACGCCACCCTTGAGCAAGCACAGCAATACAAACTACAGCGTATTTGTGAACAAGTCGAGTTACAACAAGGCGACACCGTCATTGAAATTGGTACAGGTTGGGGAGCATTTGCGATTTATGCGGCTACTCACTACGACTGCCATGTAACAACCACTACCATCTCTGATGAACAGCACGATTATGTTGCAAATAAAATTAAAGAGCTTGGGCTTGAAAACAAAATAACTTTACTCAAACAAGATTACCGTTTACTAACCGGTAAATACGATAAGCTAGTATCAATTGAGATGATAGAAGCGGTTGGTCATGAGTACTTGCCTAGTTTTTTCACTCAGTGCGGTCAGCTATTAAAAGACGACGGTGCTATGCTTATTCAAGCAATTACAATTAGCGACCAGCGTTACCAGCATTATTTAAAAAATTCTGACTTTATTCAGCAATATATTTTCCCTGGTGGGTGTTTGCCTTCGCTCAACGAAATGAGTGAGCAAATAAAAAATCATACCGATATGAATATCCACACAGTTAGCGATATTGGTGCTCACTACGCAAGAACCCTTGCTGATTGGCGAGATCGTTTCATTGCAAGTTGGCCAAACCTCGATAGTAATAAATTTGATGAGCGATTTTATCGTTTATGGCTATTTTACTTTGCTTATTGCGAGGGCGCATTTAGAACTCGCGCAACAAGTACCGTGCATTTAATGGCACGCAAACCCCGTTTTACGAGTAGTAATGATGAGATTGCACTCGCTTATTAATTTTGTACTGTTTCAAGTAGTGTGGTTTTTATGCCTACTGCTTGAACAGCATTCAATTGTCTATTCAACAGTAGTCATTGCATTAATGTTTTATTTGTCAGCGCAAAAAAAACAGGATGCTTTTTTGCTTCTAAAGTGCTTACCACTAGCCTTACTAAGTGAATTTATCGCGGTTAAGTTCGGTCTGATTGAATTTAAAGTAGCGCCATTTCCGCTTTGGTTAGTGTTTTTATGGGCTGCTTTATTGCTATGTATTAACACCTCAATGTCGTTTTTAACAACCCTCAAACCTTGGCAAGCGTTTATTGTATGTTTAGCGTTTGCACCAGGAAGTTACTGGGCGGGGGCGCGATTCGACGTGTTAGAACTCGGCTTGCCGCTATGGCAATTTTGGCCTTTATACGGTGCTTTATGGGCTGCAACGTTTAGCGTTATTTTATTTATTAACGGTAAAATTGGCGCGTTTATTAAGCAATAAAACAATTGTATTTACTGCTTGGAGCTGATTATGAAAACGCTTTTAAATTTAGTACTAATTTATGCCCTGTTTAACCATGCTGCTTATGCTGATACCCAGTTTAACAAAGTGGGCGAGGCACGTATGGAATACCTTTTTTGGGATGTTTATGATGCAACGCTTTTTACTCCCTCTGGATCTTATAGTCCCAAGCAAACGCCGGTTAAATTTACTTTAACTTACCTGCGCGACTTTGATGCTAAAGACATTGTAAAAGCCACTAAAGAGCAATGGCAACATTTAGGTAAATCACAATTATCAGCTCGCTATGCAGATAAATTATTAGCCATATGGCCAGACATTAAAAAGGGTGAATCGTTAACCTTACTGACCGATCAGCAAGGACACAGTATTTTCTTTCACAATGACAATGAAATAGGCCGCATAGAAGACACCACTTTTGCAGATGACTTCTTAGCTATTTGGCTAAGTGAGAACACCTCAGAACCATCGATTAGAAATCAACTTTTAGGGATTTAATATGATTAATCTAAAACGTATCAAAGTAACTTTGCTACTGGTAGTAAGCTTCTTTATTGCAAGTTGTTCAGCGCCGAGTGTAGAGCATTACAAAGGCTCAGAACCTAATTTCGATTTTAAGACTTTTTTTAGCGGCGATTTAAAAGCCTACGGTGTTGTACAAGACTTTAAAGGCGAATTAACCCGAAAGCTTGTTGTAGACTTGAGCGCTACGTGGGATGGCAACCAAGGCGTTATTGAGGAAGACTTCGTTTATGATGACGGCGAAACCCAAAAACGTATTTGGAAAATAACCTTAAACGACGACAACACGTTAACCGGTACTGCTTCTGATGTTTTAGGCACGGCCACAGGCAAAAGTGAAGGCAGTGTTTTTCATTGGAACTACAATGTAGAAATTCCTTACGATGGCAGCACTTTTGAAGTTAACTTTGATGATTGGATGTATTTAGTCACCAACACGCGCTTGATAAACCGCACATCTATTGTTAAGTTTGGCGTTGAGGTCGGGGAAGTGACCTTAGTAATAGAAAAAATATAGCGACTCATCACAGTGCATAGCTGCACTATATTTGTGCTTAAATTAAGTTTTTGTTAACCCAACTCGCTGTATTTTACAGTGAATTATTATAATTTTACTAATTTTTTAGTATTTTAGATAAAAAACGTAATTTGCTGTTGCTAACTCTTCGAAAATGCATAAAGATAGGATTTGCGAAGGCAAAATAATAACGAATAGGAATCTAATAATGAACAAAGCTCAACTAGTTGAAAAAATCTCTACTGACGCAGAAATCTCTAAAGCAGCCGCTACACGTGCACTTGATGCATTCACAGGCGCTGTAACTTCTTCACTAAAAGAAGGCAACTCTGTTGCATTAGTTGGTTTTGGTACTTTTTCAGTTAAAGAACGTGCTGCTCGCACAGGTCGTAACCCACAAACAGGTGCAGAAATCCAAATTTCAGCAGCGACTATTCCAAGCTTTAAACCAGGTAAAGGTCTTAAAGACCAAGTAAACCTATAAGGTTTAGGTTTATAAAAATAATAAAAGGGCTATTAAGCCCTTTTTTTTTTGCCGTAAATTTAACGCTTATTTAGCTTTAAGCGCCTTATCTCCGCGACCAATGCCGACCGCGCCAGAGCGAACCACTTCTATAATGTCTGTTTCATGACGTAAGGTATCTAAAAACGACTCTATTTTATCGGTGCTGCTTACCAACTGTAGGCTGTAACTTTGACGCCCCATACCTAAAATAGCGCCCTGAAATACATCTACAACCCGCGTTACAGCAGCTCGCGTAGCTTCATCTTGAGCAAATACTTTTACTAGTAACAGTTCGCGCTCTATGTGGCTCATTTCGGTTAAATCAATCACCTTAAGTACATCGACCAGTTTATTTACCTGTTTGGTGATTTGCTCAACAATTCTATCATCGCCTTTAGTGGTGACAGTAATACGCGAGAGTGACTCATCATCAGTGGTTCCAACAGTTAAACTATCAATATTGTAAGCTCGTTGAGAAAAAAGCCCCACTATACGTGATAACGCACCGGGTTCATTTTCTAATAATATAGATAATATACGACGCATTATGCCTTTACTCCTTTTCTTAACCACATCTCATCTATGCCACCGTGCTTAATTTGCATCGGGTAAACATGTTCTTTTTCGTCTACTAAAATATCTAAAAACACTAATCTATCGGTTATCGACATGGCTTTGTCTATTGCCGGCTGTAATTCATCCAGTGTATTGACTCGTATTCCTACATGGCCGTAACTTTCTACAAGTTTTACAAAGTCAGGAAGTGATTCCATATAGGAAGAGGAGTGTCTGCCGCCATAAATCATATCTTGCCATTGTCTAACCATACCTAGTGAACGGTTATTTAACGAGATCACTTTTACCGCTAAGTTGTATTGTAAACAGGTAGAAAGCTCTTGAATGTTCATTTGAATAGAGCCGTCGCCAGTCACACATAAAGACTCTTTATCCGGAAAGGCGAGCTTAACCCCCATAGCTGCTGGTAAGCCAAAGCCCATGGTGCCTAAGCCACCTGAGTTGATCCACTGACGAGGGTGCTTAAATGGATAATACTGCGCTGCAAACATTTGGTGTTGGCCCACATCTGAACTGACATAAGCATCACCATTAGTCGCTTTATAAATAGCCTCTATAACTGCTTGAGGTTTAATTTTATCGCCATCGGTATTGTAGTTTAAGCATTTTTGTTCGCGCCAACTGATCACCTGTCGCCACCAATCTTCTTGTGCACTGCGGTCTATTTTTATTGGGCTTTTATCTATAGCAGTTTGTAACTGTTCAAGTACCGTGGCTAAACAGCCAACAACCGGAATATGTGCTTTTATGGTTTTGGAAATTGAAGTCGGATCGACATCTACATGCACGATAGTGGCATTAGGGCAAAACTTTTGTACGTTATTGGTAACTCGATCATCGAATCGTGCGCCAAGGGCTAAAATAACATCAGCATTGGCCATGGCTTTATTTGCTTCTAATGTACCGTGCATACCCAACATACCAATAAAGTTAGGGTGAATGCCTGATATACCACCTAGTCCCATTAGGGTATTGGTAATAGGGGCATTAAGCGATTCGACTAAATGGGTTAGTTGTTCTGATGTATTTGAAAGCACAATTCCGCCACCAGAATAAATAACCAGCTTTTTCGCTTCTAAAATAGCAGTAACGGCCTTACGAATTTGTTTAGAGTGACCCTTGGTATTAGGGTTGTAGGTTCTGAGTTCTGTTGCCGCTGGAAAGTTGTAAGCAAAGGTTAGCTCAGGGTTAAGCATGTCTTTAGGAAGTTCAACGACAACTGGGCCTGGGCGACCTGAGCTGGCAATATAAAAGGCTTTAGCAAGAATATTGGGAATTTCACTAGCGCTTCTACAATTAAAGCTATGCTTTACAATCGGACGAGAGCAGCCAACAATATCCGTTTCTTGAAACGCGTCATCGCCAATTAAGTTGGTTGGCACTTGACCTGATAACACCACCATCGGAATAGAATCCATATACGCAGTTGCTATGCCTGTTACACAGTTTGTTGCCCCTGGTCCAGAAGTGGCAAGTACAACACCGACTTCACCGGTTGCTCTTGCGTAACCATCGGCCATGTGTGTGGCGGCCTGTTCGTGACGGACTAAAATATGTTCAATATCATCTTGCTGAAATAGCGCATCATATAAGTCTAATACTGAGCCACCGGGGTAACCGAATATATACTTAACGTTTAACTCTTTTAATGACTTAACAACCAATTCAGAGCCATTATATTCTTGTTTACTCATCCTCATTCCTCTGTTGACTGATTTATGCAAAAAAAAACCCCCGCGTAGTGCGAGGGTTTTAAAAAGCATATTTCACCTTTTAATACATCCCCGCTGGGCTTATCACTAAGACCAGTACGAGTAAGACTAAAAGACGAAATTGTGTGTTCATGATGTTTTGCTCTTTAAAATAAAATGCTGTTTAAATTACAATTTTTGTATGTGGTTATTTTTAAGGCTTTTGCGCGCTCATGTCAACCCAAAACTAACGTTTTTGGATTAAAAATTCATTTTTATATCTTTTTTAATCTTAAATTCTAATTGATGTAAAGTATTCTCACATTAAAAGCAGAAATTATGCATTTTTAATTTTAAGGAGTAGGGAGCTTAAATACACATTAATTACATTAAAGTGATACAAGCGGTTTTGAGCAGGCATAAAAAAAGCCAACAGATGTTGGCTTTATAATTCAATTATACTGTTACAGACGGTCGATTACCGACTGAGTGAAGTCAGTTGTACCATGGCTGCCGCCTAAATCGCGAGTAGTACGGTCGCCTGATTTAATTACATCAGCCACTGCGCTACGAATGCGCTCTGCCGTATCGCCCATATTTAAATGCTCTAGCATTTGAATAGACGCTAAAATAACTGACGTAGGGTTTGCTAGGTTTTTACCTGCAATATCAGGTGCGCTACCGTGAACAGCTTCAAAGATAGCCGCATCTTCACCAATGTTAGCACCAGGCGCCATGCCTAAACCACCAACTAAACCAGCACATAAATCAGATAAAATATCGCCGAATAGGTTAGTCGTTACAATTACGTCAAACTCTTCCGGTGTCATTACTAGTTTCATACAGGTTGCATCAACAATCATTTCAGTTGATTCAATCTCAGGGTAACGTTCAGCCACTTCACGAGCAACTTTTAAGAACAAACCCGATGTTGATTTTAAAATATTTGCTTTATGAACAGCGGTTACTTTTTTACGGCCTTCGCGTACAGCTAGCTCGTATGCAAAAGTAACGATTTTTTCAGCGCCTTCACGGGTGATCACAGACATTGCCTCAGCTTCGTTGCCATCAGCACTCACTACTTGACCTGCACCTGAATACATACCTTGGGTATTTTCACGAACAGTAATAATATCAATGTCATCGTAACGTGCTTTAGTACCTGCGAACGACTTCACAGGACGAACATTAGCGTATAAACCAAACTGCTTACGAAGTGTTACATTGATTGATGTAAAGCCTTCGCCTACAGGGGTCGTTAATGGACCTTTTAAAGTGATTTTATTTTTAGCAATCGTGTCAATTGTTTCTTGTGGAAGCAATTCGCCCGTTTTTTCAAGCGCAGCGAGGCCAGCGTCAACAAATTCATAATCAAAATCGCATCCTGCGGCTTTTAGTATTTCAAGTGCTGAGTCGATAATGCTTGGGCCGATGCCGTCGCCTTTGATCACTGTTATGGTTTGTTTGGCCATGAACTTTTCCTTTAAAGATTTGGATACACACATAAATAAAAAATACTCACAGAGTTTAGACTACTTATATGACAGGGGTGCTAAATTTAAGCCGGCATTTATACCAATTTATTGAACATTTTGCCAGTTTATACTGCAAATACAGGGTATAACTTTAATTTATAGTGATAATAAGCCAGCTAAATACTATTATGCAGACCTAATTGCTGCAGGGATTGATAAAAAATGACCTCACTTTTCCAGCCATGGCGGGTGAGTTGTTGATTTAATATCTGCTGTTGCCATGCTGTTAATGGTTGGTCAGGTTTAAGTGCGCGCTGGGCTACAACTTTCAAAGCTGCCCACAACTTAGCGCTATCATCGAGCTGCTTTTTAGGCAATGTTTCAGCTTTTAATAACGCTATTGCCCAGGGGTCGCTACTAAGTAATTCATTAAGCTCATTAGTTAAATGAGGGGTATCAACATTGTTTATGCCAAAAAATGTGCATATTGGCGTATCTAAGGATTTATTCGGTGTTTGGTCTAAGGTGATTTTTCTAGAAACTTCTGGGCTGTAATTAATTAATAGATAATATAAATAGGCATATAGGCTCAAACTAATGCGTTCACTTTGCAAATTTTTATCGTGTTTTACTAACAGCTCTACAATGTTGACTAAACAACCCATGCGGGTACACAAAAATGTATGTAAAGGATGGGCAATACTATTTACCAACTGCTCAAAAACCATGCCTTGAATAATCGCAGGGGCCTTATCGTAACCTACCATAGACAAGCTATGCCTTAAATCTTTTGCCGGTTGCAGCTCTTTATTATACTGTTTTACTGCATGGCACACTGATTTTATAACATTAGGATAAGGGGTAAGTAATGTATTTAATGCTTTGTAATTGTACTCTTGTTGGTTTTTTATTTGTTTAACTAATTCGTACAAAGAGGACTGTGTGTCGTCACTCTTATGAACAATATGCAGGTATTCACTGTCCCAAACTTTTAAAAACAAGCGATCGTCATTACACGGCCATGCCTTTAAGCCATCCTCTAATGATGCTTTTATTCGATACCAGGCCATTTTTGTATTGGCATTATTAACGATAATATGACGGCCTGCCGAATCTGTAGCCAAATAAATCATTGTTTGGTCAGCATAAACCACTTGGCTACCTGGTACATATTGTCCAACGTGTGCTACTAAGTCTTTTAGTAGCTTCTGTGCGAATGAGTTGGGGGTTCTTATGTACAAATCAGCTATGGCTTTATAAAAACTAATATGCTGCTGTTTTGCGTTGCAGGTTACGTTAAGCGCCAAAATATTTGCCAAAGCAACCAATACACTGGCTCCGTCATAAAGCATGACTTTAGGCGTGTTTAATAATGCGTGTTTGTATTTGGCTAGTTTAGCTAAAATATGGGCAATTTGATGTGCTGGTTGTTGTGATGTCAATATCACTTTGGCAGCGAGTTTATGGCGTAACTGCCACATTTTAGTGTCGGTATTAGTAAATGTTTGCTGTTGGGCTAGTTTATTCAACTGATTAGCAACACAAAGGTGTTCCACCAATGAGGCACTGATATAAAGCTCTGTTAAGTGTTTATCGTAATTTTGGCTAGCACTTAATGCACAGGTTAAAACACATTGATTAACCACTAAATTGGTTGCAAAGCTATAGTGTGTTTTATACAAATTGAGCTGAGCTTGTAACGCCGCTGGGTTTTGTTTATATAACGCTGCGTATTGTTCTGCAAGTTTACAAACAATCGGGTAAAAAGTATGCCACTGGTTTTTATTATTATGTGAACCTAAAAGCAACTGTGTGCTTTCGAGTAGCTTTTTTAGGTTACCCGACAGTGGTGCTTCCATTAAATTGTTCCATCATTTTGCTCAAGGTATTTTTCATAAGCACTTGGGCCCCACATTATTAGTTGGCCGTTTTTAAATAATAACCCGGTACATTCATCCATGGTGGTAATGCCATCCGAGGTTTTATGTTGTGTACGATAAAATATAACTTGCCACACCTGTTCACCATCGCGCTTCGCGTAGGTTAAATCTGGGCTGCCTAAATATTCAAGCACAGCATTTAGCGTAAAAGCATCTTCTAAGCGCAGTTTTTCAATATAGCGTTTATTGAATGCTTCGCGGTCTTGCCAAATCATTGCTTGTGGATCGTCTTTATAAAACATAATAACCGACGTGGCTATCAGTGCATATAAACCTAATCCCAATATCAAATACCTAAAAAACTTTTTAAACATTGCCTACCCAGACCAATATAACTATTACTAGTATACGTATTGCGATCGTTCAGTGCCATTAACTTGCGACTAATTAAGCCTTAACTGCTTTAAACTAAAGCCTAAGTGGATATCAGTACGCAAACTCACCAGTTGTTTAGAAATAACAAACATATCCATATCATCAGCAAGCTTTTTTTGTAAGCGCGCACTTAATGATTCATCGCTTAATGCCTCTTCGAGAGTGTTGTACTGATTCACCAATTGTTGTGCCGATTTAACACCAATGCCTTTAACACCTGGAATGTCATTGGTTTTGTCTCCTGCCAGGGCCCAAAAGTCTATGAGTTTGTGTTGTGCCACGCCAAAACGTTCTTGGATATGCTGCTGTGTGAGCTGTTGTTTTTTAAAGTAATCATAAACTTCAATTTGCTCATTTAAATGCGGTAAAAACCCTTTATCGGTAGAGACAATAGTGTTATTTATCTGATTGTTGGCGGCTTTATGGGCTAATGTTGCAATAATATCATCGGCTTCATCGTTAGTCGGCTCAAATACCACAATGCCGGTTTCTTCAATGGCCGCTTTAAAATGTGGCAAGGCTTCTTTTAACGTTTGTGGCATCGGGGCGCGCGAATGTTTGTAATCTTTGTAAAAGTGATAGCGCCAACTTTTATCGCCATCAAATACAGCAATTGCATGGGTTGCATTAGTGGTTGTTATGAGTTTTTTGCAGGCATGTGCTACTCGAGCGCAGCATGCTTTTAACATATGTTCGTCGCTGTGATGCGTTTGGTTAGCATCAACAGCATAGATGCGCCTAATTAAATTAAGCGCATCAATAAGAAGTAAATGGGGATTCAATTATAAACTCACGCTTTTATTGTATAACAAGGAATATACTTACTGCCAGGGAGCTTCATTCTACCTTGTTCTACAAACGCTTGTAAAAGTGTGTCCATTGCTTTCATTAAATCAGGCTCGCCACTGAGGACATATGGGCCGTCTTTTTTAATCGCATTTAAACCTTCTTCTTTTACATTTCCCGCCACTATTCCCGAAAACGCACGGCGTAAATTAGCCGCTAACTGTTGTTTGGGTTGATCAAGGTGTAAATCAAGCGACGCCATGGCCTCATGAGAGGGGTAAAAAGGTTGCTGAAAATCACTGTCTATTTTCAAGGTCCAGTTAAAGTAATATGCATCCCCTTGGCTTTTACGGTATTCGCGTACACCATTCATTGCCGACTTTAACTTTTGGCTTACTAATTGAGGATCATCAATAATCACTTCAAATTTATCTAGGGCTGCATCGCCTAAAGTCATTTGAATGAATTGACACAGCTCCTCAAAGTAAGCTTCACTTTGTTTTGGACCGGTAAGAATAACAGGTAAACATTGCTTTTCGTTTTCAGGGTGCAACAAAATGCCTAATAGATACAATAGTTCTTCAGCTGTGCCTGCACCACCAGGAAAAATAATAATGGCATGAGCGGTGCGAACAAAGGCCTCAAGTCGCTTTTCAATATCGGGTAAAATAACCAGTTCATTCACAATCGGGTTAGGTGGCTCAGCTGCAATAATGCTGGGCTCAGTTAAACCTAAATAACGGTTGTTAGTTATACGTTGTTTGGCATGACCAATAGTGGCGCCTTTCATCGGGCCTTTCATTGCACCAGGCCCACAGCCAGTACAAATATTTAACCCGCGTAAGCCTAATTCGTAACCTACTTGTTTAGTGTATTTATATTCTATTTCGTTAATAGAGTGGCCGCCCCAACATACAATCATGTTAGGTTCACTATTTACTTTAAGAGCGTCGGCATTTCTAAGCATGTCAAAAACCATGTGGGTAATGGCTTTAGTTTCTTGGAGATTTTTTTCATACTTTTGGCAAATAAATAAGATATCGCGAATAACCGAAAATATGTGCTCATGTATGCCGGTGACTATGTGGCCGTCAACGAAGGCCGTTTGCGGCGGGTTCTCTAATTCAATTTTAATACCGCGTTCACGGCTTACTAAACGAATATCAAAGTCTTTATGTTTTTCGTATATATCGTTACTTACATCGGTATGGCTGCCTACATTAAGCACAGCTAAAACACAATTTCTGAATAACCTGTAGCGTTCGCTTGTTGATGACTGTTCTAGTAGGTCTACTTCTAGCTGCGATAATAAATCTAATACCCCTGTTGGGTTTAACTGTATTAGCATCGGCATTCTCCTTGATACTTCTTGGGTAAATTTACTGCGTAATTATGCCTTGTACTCAAAGGTAGAAATGCATAACACTATTTACTAATGCACAGACGATCCCGGCCTGAATTTTTAGCATCGTATAAAGCTTGATCGGCTCTATCAAATGCTTTTAGAGGGGTATCACCCTCTTTAAATTGGGTTGCGCCTAGCGAAACAGTAATTTCAATTTGTTTGTCTTTAAATTTAAACGGTATCTTTTTAATAGACTGTCTTAATTTATTGAGGTGCGCTGTCGCGTTTTCAAGTGAAGTGCGTGGCATTAATAGCACAAACTCTTCGCCGCCATAGCGTGCAATAAAGTCTGATTGCCTAATCGACTTTTGCAGCGCTTTAGCAATAACTTGTAAAGTAATATCACCCGCGGTATGGCCAAATCGATCGTTGATTGATTTAAAATGGTCGACGTCTATAACAACTAGCGTTATGTCTGACGGTTGTTCGTTAAATAAATTAATTTCGTGGTTGTAACGCTCATCAAATGCCGCGCGATTAGGCAGTTTTGTCAGGCTGTCGAGTAAGCTTTTAAATCGTTGCTCATTTAAACGTTTTTTATAGTTACTGACTTTGTTTTCTAAGCTATTAATTCTTTCATTTATTTGCGTAAAGCTGGCAACTAAAATTCTGCGATCTTTTTGTTCGAGTTGCTCTTTTTCTAAAATATCTGCACTGAGTGAGCGTAACTCGTTTTCAACTAGCTGCTTTAACGCTGTGATTGAGGTCGCATTTTTTGTTTGTGTATTTAAACTTTCTAGCTTTTCACCAATGCGTTGATTTATTGAGTCAAATTCAACATTCATTGATTCAGAGTGTTCACTGGTTGATACCAATGAGCGATGCAGCTCTTCAAGTGTTTGGTTTAATGAAGCTAAAAAGCTTTGCGCTGATTCACGTTCAACGTGAATACTTTTAACAATTAAAGTAATCACACCTATTGCGGCATCAAGTAACTGGTCAACGGCTTTATTTTTAGCAATGCGTTTTTTTATTAAATACAGTGATTCGTTGGCTTCTTCTTCTAGCACGAGCTCACTAACTAATTTAAACAGCTTTTCAGTGAGTACACTTAGATTGGGTGGTTCAAAGGTATTATTGCTTTTAGCAATTAAAGCTTGATGATAAAAGGTGATCAATTGGTTTAATATTGGGATAAACCCATGCACCGATTGTATATCGTCAAGTTGGTTATCTAATAAATGACGCAGCGTTCTGCGGGTTTCGTCAGGCAGGCCTTTCGTTTGTTGTAACTGTTTTCCTGCATTTTGTACGCTGGTTAACAGGTCGCGTTGATGCGCTAGTTGAATCGCTTCCTGATTTTTTAGCAAGGCTAAAATATCATCTACCAAAGGCGAAAAGTCCTCAAAACTCATGCCTTTATTGAGTGCACTGCGGAACTTTGCTAGGCGGTTATCAAGCTCAATATCAAGTCCTTTACAGCTTAAAGATAACTTAGCCGCAAAGTTAGAAAGGGTGTCAACTTGATGTTTACGAGCGCTTTCTATTACTCTTCTACTGTCAATTGCTTGTTTTAGTTTTTGTTCCACCGTATTGGAGCTCCTAGACACCTACACACCATTATTTTAATACCTTTATTGGTTTAGTTTACAACAAAAACATATTAATAGTAGGTATGAGATCAAAAACTTAATGTTTTTAGCAACAAAATACGAACGATCTTAAATATAAGTGTATTTATCGCTTTTAATTCACTTTTAAAATGGGTCTTGTTAATCTTGGTACAACAATACGTTATATAAAAAAGAGCCTTTATGAAAAAGCTACTTGCCTTATCAATTTTAGCTGCCTGTTCAGCACCGGTATTTGCCGACGTTAATTACGCTTTAAACATTTCTCAGCCAGAGCATCATTTAGGTGATGTGAACGTAGAATTTCCTAAAACGGCGCAGTCTTTCTTAGATGTGAAACTTCCAGCATGGCGCACTGGTCGTTATGAAATTTTAAATCTTGCCAATGGCGTTCGCTACTTTAAAGCCAGTGATGATGAAGGTAATGCATTAAAGTGGGAAAAGATTGACCACAGCACATGGCGCGTTCATTTAAATGAACCCACTGAAGTAAATATAGATTACCAAGTGTATGCCAATGAGCTAGGTAAGCGCGCCCGCCATATTGACGACAGCCATGCCTTTATTGATGCATCAGGCTTTTTTATGTTTAGCGAATCATTTCGCCAAGAGCCAGTAACGGTTGAATTAAACGTCCCTAAAGCATGGCGCTCTGTGTCAGGCATGGAAAATTATAAAAATAAGCACAGCTTTAAAGCCAGTGACTATGATGTATTAGTTGATTCGCCAATCGAAACCGGTATTAACGAGCTACGCACTTTTGAAGTTGATGGCCGTGAGTACGAACTGGTGGTATGGGGTGAGGGCAATTATGATATTGAACTGATGCTAACCGATTTGAAAAAGCTAGTGGCTACCGGCAATGTGATTTGGGACAGCTACCCGTATGAACGTTATGTATTTATGGTACACGCTACATCAGGCGCAAGCGGGGCAACTGAGCACTTAAACTCAACGATTATTCAGCGCCCACGCGACCGCTTTGCTAAACGTGAAGACTATTTAGGTTTTATAAGTACTGCAGCTCATGAGTTTATTCATACTTGGAATGTAAAAGCGTACCGTCCTAAAGGGCTTGCGCCATATGACTACACTAATATTAATTATTCAAAATTGCTATGGATAGCAGAGGGCTCTACCAGCTATTTTGAAGATCATTTATTAGTGCGTTCGGGTATTCAAACTAACGATGAGTTTTTTAAAGTATTAAGCAAAACCATTAACCGCCACCTCACAACACCGGGGCGTGAAGTACAAAGTGCCAGCGAAACCAGTTTTGATAAATGGATAAACCAAGGCGGCGATCACGCACGTAACTACAGCACTAATATTTATCTTGAAGGTTCATTATTGTCGATGGCGTTAGATATCGACCTACTTGAAAATAGCCAAGGTAAAATTAGCTACAGAGATGTACATAAAGCGCTTTATAAACAGCATAAATTACCGGCAGGGTTTACTGAGCAAGACGTACTGGCTATTTTAAAACAACTATCAGGGCGTGATTACAGCGCGTGGTGGCAGGCAAATGTTAGCTCACCAGCCAACCTTGATTTTGATGCACTGCTAGCAAAAGTAGGTTTAAGCTTTGAATTACCAGAAAAAGCCAAGGCCACACCAAGCTTAGATGCATTTACTAAAAATACTGGCGAGTTACTTACGCTTACCCATGTACGCCGCGATGGTGCAGCATGGCAAGGCGGCTTAACCACCGACGATAAACTCGTCGCTATTAATAAAAAGCATGTAGGTAAAGACTTAACAGCCAGCCTAGAAACCTTTAAAGCAGGCGATAAAGTCACTGTTGATTTTATTCGTCGTGATGCATTAATGTCGACTGAGCTTGTGTTGTCTGAAGACTTCGACAAACCTAAAAAAGTGGTTGCGAATAAAAATGCCACTGATGAGCAAAAAGCATTATTTAAAGCATGGATGGGTGTAGCGCATCCAAATGATGTGAAAAAAGACGACTAACATCGTATATCATATTGTTTAAAAAGGAGCTTAGGGTACAAACCCTGAGCTCCTTTTTTGTTTATTGGGCGCTATATTGTAACAATTTATCTCAGCGCAGTTGACCTTACTCATACTTAATGAACCTGAGATCTGGTTAAGCCAACATTAGATTATTACTCTCTAAAATTTCAAGTTCTTGCGATGTTAAATCTAATGA